>CAJOPP010000065.1 GCA_905236365.1 uncultured Lachnospiraceae bacterium | reverse complement strand
CTCCATTATTAGATTCCTGAACATTTTCAGAATTACTATCCTGGTCAGCTTCTTCTTTTTTCTGAACAGTAACCTCTACTGTTGCCTGCTTGCCTCCATCTTTCGTGGTTACGGTAATCGTTGCCGGTCCTGCTTTTCTTGCCAGAATCACTCCATCTGTTACAATTGCCACATCGGGATTCGAGCTTGTCCAGATTACTTCTTTATTGGTTGCATTCGCCGGATCTATCGTTGCCGTTACGCTGACTGTATTCCCTTCGTTAATTGTTATATTCTGACTGTTTACGGTTACTCCGGTTACTGCTACCGTTGTCTGTTCATTGTTATGCTCCTTGTTGTCAGAACCGTTTCCCGTACCATTACCTGTCTGATTGTCAATGTCGATTTTGGTATCGTTGTCTGCATGATCAACAGAACCGGTTTCTTTATCATTTCCTGTACTATTGCCGGAACCAGTCTCTGTATCATTGCCGATACCGTCACCGGAACCATTTCCCGTACTATTGCCAGTGCCGATTTCGGTATCGTTGCCTGTATTATTACCAGAACCGATCTCGTTATTATTGCCTGCATGATCACCAAGGTCGATTTCGGTATTACCATCATCTGCATTCTTGGCATTTACCGTTACATTCACAGTTGCCGTTCTGTTGCCATCTTCTGTTATTACTGTAATTGTTGCTGTTCCTGCTTTAACTGCAGTGATCTCTCCGTTATTTACCTTTGCGACTTCTCCGTTATCGGAACTCCATGTTACCTTTTTGTTCGTTGCTCCTGCCGGAGTAATCACCGCCTTCACATCAACAGTTTCTCCTTCGGTCAATGTAACATTTGTCTTATCCACACTGACACCGGTGACTGCTACATCCGGAGTATCTGTGCTTCCGTTATCGACTACCGGAGCTGCCTTTACCGCTGCTGAAGCTGCCTTAGCCCATGCATAATCCTGTGTTGCATCCCAGTTGATAGACCATGTCATCAGACCACGGAATGTCGGATATGCTTTTGGAGGTGTAAATCCATCTACTGTAGTACCTTTGATCATTGCATTAAATGCTGCTGCTGCCTGTTCCGGAGAAATCTGCCCTGAACTTGCTGCCGGTTGGTTACTCGGCACACCGATCGCTACCTGATCCGGTCTTAAACCGCTCTCAATATAGAGAGTGGAAAGGTTAGCCGGGAAAGAGCCGTTACCAGGATTTGCAACTGCTCCGCCATATCCATTCATTCCACCTGAATTATAAAATTGTGTATGTACTGTTGTTAAAATATCCTTGATATCAATTGCAAGATTCCAATAATAAGATGAAAATCCTGCTCCGCCCGGAGTCATATAGGCCGTTTCCGGTGCCATCGTAATAATAAAATCTTTTCCAAAGTGCTCATACATTGTTCGAAGTGAAGCTGCAATATAGTTAGTTCCTGAAACAGTACTCCCTTCAAGATCAATGTCAATTCCTTCAAAACCGAATTTCTCAATAATATCGATCATACTCTCTGCAAATTTAACTGCAGCCTGATCACTATTAATATCGATTCTACCCTCTGCTCCGCCGACAGAAATCAATACATGCTGTCCTCTTTCTTTCAGCGTCTTTACATCGTCAATGAACTGTGCATCCGTATATCCAATCGATTTCTGTAAATCTTCGCTGACAGAGAAAGTCGCCTCTCCCGGTATATCTGTGTTATCTGTAAATGCAACACAAACTACATCATAGTAAGTCGGCACATCAGCCAACTTAAGATTTGCAGAGCCATTCGAGAAATTGTGCCAATATCCGGTAACCGTATGCTGCGGAAGTTTGCCGTTTACATAGTAGTTATTCTCGGTCTGTTTTGACTCTCCTGAACCATTATTATTTCCGGTATCGGAATCTATAGTTGGAATGTTCTTAAGATCTGCACGTTCTTTCCATAAAGTCGGTGCTGCTGTTGGTGTCCAGGCTTCATTCGAAGAATGTGCATATGTACACTCATATACCTTATCCTGATAAGAAACGAAATCTCCCAGATTATACGTTACATTGCTACCACTCCATGCCGGATAGCTTCCTGTACCTGTCTGGTTGGTATTGTTGTTGCCGGAATTATTGGTATTGTTGTTAGCATTTCCATTATTATTTCCACTATTATTATTGCTATTGTCATCACCACTTGGTGTTTCAGCTGTTATTGGAATTTCTTGCTTTGGAATATCTGCAACGCCTTCGCCATATACCGCAAACGCACCAAATTCACTCAGGTTTGGCAAAATACGCTGAGTCATAGTGATACTTTCAATATCATTGATATCTGCAGTTCCATCAACTTTTACCGTAAATGTATGAGAGCCTCCCTGTTTAATAACCTTTCCGGCATATACACTTTGCAAATCAACTACACCAAGATTGTTCTCATTCGTTACGGAGCCTGCTTCTGTGCCCGCTGAAAATGTAGCATTACTCTTTGTTTTAATATATAATTTCGGATATGTAACTGACTCTTTAAATGCTTCTGCATCCTTCAAAGCAGCATTGCTCTCGTTTGCCTTCTCATTATTTTTAATCGTAATCGTATACTGCGAACCAGACGCTGTTACATCCACACTTACATTTGGATTTGTCACAACAATATCCTGTGTCGGAATTGCAGAATCGCCATACAATGATTTTTTCATAACTTCTGTTATAGAATTACCACTATCCAGAGAGGCCATCCACGAAATCAGACCTCCCAGTCCATTCTCCTTAACATACTTTCCTTTCTCAGCTACAGATTCCTCTGTATCACAAGTAAAGAAATATCCTGTCGTAGGGCTATAAAAATAGTTTGCTTTTGCCACATCATCCCAATACTTTGTCAACTGGTACTGATTAATTAGAGAATCGATTTCTCCATATGCATAAGTTACACCATTTTCTCCGGTAGCAGAAGCATATAATCCGGGATTGTTCGCATTCGGGGCATCCCCTTTTACTTCTTTCCAACCACGGGTATACGGTGCAACACCAATTACGATCTTGGAATAATCAATACTGTTACCATATTTCTTCTTTAAATACTGTACGCAGGTATCTACTGAAAATACCCCATCCTGTTGTGTATCAGGATTGTAATCTTTGTTTGTATATAATGCCGTCTGATGTCCTGTATATCCATTCCACGCACCATTCAGATCATAAGTCATCATGTTTGCAAAATCAACAATCTTCAACACCTTATCATATTCAATATAATCCATTTTTCCCGGAGCTGCTGACATTGCAATAGAAAGTTCATAGTGCTTATTATTTTTTGAACCTAATGCATCCAATTCTTCCCTGATGGCCTGCAATGTCAAAGTATAATTAACTGTGTCTGCAGATGAACCCTTACATCCCTTATCAATCTGAACACCATTTCCTTCAGGATCAGGATCTCTGTCATCACCAGGATACTCCCAATCAATATCTACAAAATCAAATCCCAGATAATCTACAAATTTTGAAATATTTTTAGCAAAATTCCGTCTGGTAGATTCCTGTGCTCCCAACTTTGGTAAATCACCTGTACGGGTCCATCCACCAACAGAAACACCGATTTTCATATTCGGATACTGCGAGCGCAGAATCGCCATCGCTCCAATTACTCCGGCGTAAGGATCTCCATAAGTTATTCCGCTTTGCATAGGATCATTTACATTTTGAAAATCCGCATGCTCGTCACAAAGAACCAAATCACCATTTGCATCTACATCCATAAACGCAAAATTCAAATGTGTAATTAAATCGCCCTTCATCTTGCTGACAAAAAAATTCTTCTGCCCTGCATAAATAGACCAATCACCGTAATACATAACATTCCGGTATTGCGGTGTTGTTGCCGCCTCTGCCTTCTTTGCCGGCACTATCCCACCAAATGCTGTTGTTACCGCCATTGCGGTTAACATTATGTAACTTAGAGCTTTCTTTATAAACTTCCTCAAAACATCAGCACCTCCCTTAATATTCATTGATTGCCATTTTCCACTTTATAAATGGCTGCATCGTCTTTTATTTTGAGGTTTCTTCTCTGTCGAATCGATATATCCGACAGGATTACTTTATTTTATACCCTTAAGGCTTTTTAATGTCAATGTTTACCATTGTCAATTTCTGTACAATCTTATGCAATTTTTGATGGTATTTGCTTTTTTTCACAAAAGCATATGGTAAAAATATCTAAACGCACAAACGGAAGTCGAGGCATAAAACCCCGACTTCCGCTTTTCATTCATCAGCGTAAGAATACCATGAAAATAATGTATTTCCCAATATTTCTTACCCCTTCTCACTCTATAGATTCTTTATTGATCTATATTTTAGAACTTACCTTCTTTTGCTGCTTCCTCAATAGAAACTGCTACTGCTACAGTCATACCAACCATAGGGTTGTTACCTGCACCGATCAGACCCATCATCTCAACGTGAGCCGGGACAGAAGAAGAACCTGCAAACTGAGCGTCTGAGTGCATACGTCCCAATGTATCCGTCATACCATAAGAAGCAGGACCTGCTGCCATGTTATCCGGATGAAGGGTACGTCCTGTACCACCACCTGATGCTACTGAGAAGTACTTCTTGCCTTTCTCATTGCACTCTTTCTTATAAGTACCTGCTACAGGATGCTGGAATCTGGTAGGATTTGTTGAGTTACCGGTAATGGATACGTCAACGCCTTCCTTCCACATAATTGCAACACCTTCCGGAACAGAGTTCGCACCATAGCAGTTAACCTTTGCACGAAGTCCCTCTGAATACGCCTTACGGGATACTTCCTTGACCTCATTGGTATATGGATCATACTCCGTCTCTACAAATGTGAATCCATTGATACGGGAAATGATCTGAGCTGCATCCTTACCCAAACCGTTCAGGATAACTCTTAATGGTTTCTGACGAACCTTGTTTGCCTTCTCAGCGATACCGATTGCACCTTCAGCTGCTGCGAAAGACTCATGTCCTGCCAGGAAACAGAAACACTCGGTCTCTTCCTCTAATAACATCTTACCAAGGTTACCATGTCCAAGACCTACCTTACGGGTATCTGCAACGGATCCCGGAATACAGAAAGCCTGAAGACCTTCTCCGATTGCAGCGGCTGCATCAGCTGCCTTCTTGCAACCTTTCTTAATTGCGATGGCTGCACCTACTGTGTATGCCCAACAAGCATTCTCAAAACAAATTGGCTGAATGCCCTTAATCTGATTATATACATCTAATCCAGCGTCTTTTGTAATCTTCTCTGCTTCTTCAATAGAGGAGATACCATAGCTGTTTAATACTTCATTAATCTTATCAATTCTTCTTTCATAGGATTCAAATAATGCCATTCTATCGTTACCTCCTTCTATTATTT
>CAJOPP010000064.1 GCA_905236365.1 uncultured Lachnospiraceae bacterium | reverse complement strand
TAGCCCTACATGGTAAAACATATAGCATATCCGGCAACTGTGTATTGGCAAATTCTTAAGTAAATGACATTGCGTCTGAACAGTAACGGAATATGTTACTGTTCAGACGGTACTGAGTATGGTTTGGGTAAATACCTAAACAGTAACAAGAATACAACGTTACCTCTTCCTAAAATGCTAATCTAAACATAGATTTTCCAGAATTTGTAGAAATCATATGAATATTATTATTGCGAAATGCTACCATGTAAGTTTCTTGGTAGCAAATTTAGTAACAAAAACCACACAATTGTGGTTTTTGTTGAAGATACATCACAAACAAAAAAGCAGATTCATATATAATAATCACTCCACGATGTTTCCGCCACCGGAAAGCAACTATTACGAATCACCAGTTTCCCTTCCAATTCCATGTGAACTGCTCCTTTATGTCCACCCCTCAGTCTGTCAATCAAAAGATAGATTGCAAATTTCCCCATCTCTTCTTTGGGTAATTTAACCGTAGATAACATTGGTTTCGTATATTGTGCTTCGTCAATATCGTCACTGGAAATAATCGACGGGGTATAGTATCGATTTTTGTATTTATTAAGACATTTCAACATTCCTACTGCAATAATATCATTGGCACAATAAATTCCGGTAGGATAATCGTCCAATTGCATGATTCGCCTCATCACCTCATAGCCTTCTGCCTCTGTTTGTTTTGTTTCTATTATATATTCCGGTTCCACATCAATTTCATGTTTCCGGAGTGTATCTAAAAAACCATTATATCTTGCTTCATTATGGCATTCTCCCACATAGCCTATATTCCTATGGCCTAAATGAATCAGGTATTCTACTGCCAACGATGCGATTTTTTTCCCGTCACATAACACTTCATCCACTTCATAATTAGTTGTGTCCCTGTTTATGGAAACAACACTTTTATATTTTTGAATCAATTTTTTCAAAGCTTCTTTATTACATTTTCCAATGACAACTAGTCCGTCACATTTTCCCTCCGTCTCTGCGTGCATATCATCAATAATTCGATCCAAATTCTCCGTCCGGCATTTCCGATCATTAGAAAACAACGACATATACCATACTTTAGACAAAATGCATGCATTCTTATGTATTTCACTTTCTACCACATGCAAAAGCTCTGTAAAAAAAGGATCTGTTTGTGCAACATCCATTTTTGTCATTAGTACATTGATATAATATGTTTTTTCCACCTTTGCAGTCTTTCCCAGTTTCAAATTTCTCGCTGCCTCATTGGGTACATAATTCTGTTCGATTGCAATCTTCCAAATTTTATTTCTCAATTCCGGTGAAGAGCACTTGTAATTCGGATTATTCAAAACCCTTGAAACCGTAGCAGGTGAAACGCCTGCCTTTTCTGCAATTTTCTTAATTGACATTTTCCTCACTCCGTTCATACCATGCATAAGCATATATGCTTCGTACACCCGCTTCTTTAAAATGTAAAAAACCCTCAGGAAATATCATCTTGAGACAATATTTCTTGAGGGAATCGCATCCATTCAAATTAGTTATTGAACAATGCTGTAGATAAATATCTGTCACCAGAATCTGGAAGTAATGCTACAATTGTCTTGCCCTTATTCTCAGGTCTCGCTGCTAAAATAGAAGCTGCCTTAAGTGCTGCACCAGAAGAAATACCAACTAATATACCTTCACTTACCGCAAACGCTCTTCCTTCTGCAAATGCATCCTCATTCTCAATTGCGATTACTTCATCATAAACCTTTGTATCCAAAACTTCCGGAACAAAACCAGCACCAATTCCCTGAATCTTATGCGGACCTGGCGTTCCCTTAGATAATACCGGGCTTGTTGCCGGCTCTACCGCTACAACCTTAACATCCGGATTCTGTGACTTCAAATACTCACCTACACCGGTTATTGTTCCACCAGTACCAACACCTGCAACAAAAATATCTACCTTCCCATCTGTCTGCTTCCAAATCTCCGGACCAGTCGTTTCCTTATGAACTTCCGGATTTGCCGGATTCACGAACTGACCAAGAATGATCGATCCCGGAATCGACTGATTCAATTCGTCTGCCTTTGCGATCGCACCCTTCATTCCTTTAGCACCCTCTGTTAAAACTAACTCAGCACCATAAGCCTTTAACAGATTACGTCTTTCTATACTCATGGTATCAGGCAATGTCAATACTGCCTTATACCCCTTTGCTGCTGCAACTGCTGCAAGACCGATTCCGGTATTTCCGGACGTTGGTTCAATAATTGTTGCGCCCGGCTTTAAAAGTCCCTTCTTCTCTGCATCCTCTATCATTGCGAGTGCAATACGATCCTTTACAGAACCTGCAGGATTCAAATACTCAAGCTTTCCTAAAATTGTTGCATCCTTAACACCTGCTTTTTCTGCATATCGGTTCAGCTTCAAAATCGGTGTTCCTCCAATCAGTTCCAATGCACTTTCCTTAATATCACTCATGTTAATACCCTCCTACACCTTATTATTTACATTTAGTAGCTTTCCTACAGTTTTACTAGGAATTATATGATTTATTATAGAATTTATACCTGCCTTTGTCAAGTATTTTTTCCGTTTCCTGATATCATTTTTTTCTATTTCTTTATATCATTTTTTTCTATTTCCTTATATCATTTTTTCTATTCCACGATATCTTTTTTCCTTTTTCCGATATTATTGTTTTGGAGTATCATAAATGTGCCACAAAGATTGCATTTTCACCAAACAGAGCAAAAAAGCATATTGTTTGGGTAATTTATCGAAACACACAAGTGCATACTTTGAACATTGAAGCAATCATATGCTGCATCATTTCGACGCAAAACCTGACAAAAAGGCAAAACCGAAAAAACTTATTATCTCATCAAAACTGCATGTTTTAGCTGCTCTAATGCTTTTTCCAATACACTTCTTGGACATGCAACATTCATCCTTTGAAAACCGCTTCCCTCTTCTCCAAACATGGTTCCGCTATCCAGCCAAAGACCTGCTTTTTTTACGATTAATTCTTCTAATTGGTCATCATTCAGGCAAAGCGCTCTACAGTCCAGCCATACCAGATACGTTCCTTCCGTCTCTATCACTTTGATCTGAGGAATCTGTTCACTCACATACTCTTTAACAAATAAAATGTTTGCCCTTACATAAGAAAGCATCGCCTGATACCATTCTTCCCCATACCGATAAGCAGCCTGACATGCTGTCAGACCTACACCATTGTTTCCACTGACCCCGGTTCTGTTGATTTCCTGGCGGAAAGCCTTTCTCAACTTCGCATTTGCAATAAAAATATTGGAAACCTGAAGCCCTGCAATATTGAAGGTCTTACTGGGAGATGTACAGGTTACCGTAATGTCCCGATATTCTTTCTTCAAATCAGCTAAAACATAATGTGTTCCTTTAAAAATCAGGTCAGAATGAATCTCATCACTCACTATAATCACATGATGCCGATAACAGATATCACCAAGGTTAATCAATTCCTCTCTGCTCCACACTCTGCCTACCGGATTATGGGGATTGCAAAGAAATAGCAGTTTGACCTTTTCCTTTTGAATCTTTTCCTCTAAATCCTGAACATTCATGCGATAACAGCCATTTTCATCCAGAAGCAACGGACTATTGACTGTTCTTCTTCCATTCTCTTCAATCACATTCCGAAACGGATAGTACACCGGCTGCTGAATCAGAATCCCGTCGCCTTCCTCCGTATACGCTTTTACAGCCATTGCCAAAGCGAATACAACCCCCGGTGTTTTTACCATCCATCGTCGTTCCACCTGCCAATTATGGCGTGTCATCATCCAGTCTTTCACTGCATGAAAATACTCTTCTCCCACTTCACTATAACCATAAATTCCATGCATAACCTGACTTTCCAAAGCCTCCTGGATATAGGATGACACTTTAAAATCCATATCCGCCACCCACATCGGAAGTAAGCCCTCCGGTTTGCCCAAACGGCTTGCCAGATCATACTTTAACGAATTTGTATGTTTTCTTTCTGTTACTATATCAAAATTCAGATTCTTTTCTGCCATTATCCATCCCTTATCCTTTTATGTCAACATCTTATTCCAATACCAGGTCTTTGTATTTTGCAATTTCTTCCAGATACTTATTTCCCAAAGAGCTGATTGCCACGCCCTTCCTTGTGAGATATCCTATGGTCATCAGTTCTGATGACTTCAATTTAATGGCACAATACTCCGAACCATTCAGGTCCTCACAAATAATTCCGGAGCACAAGGTATATCCATTGAGTCCTACCATAAGGTTCAGCATCGTTGCCCTGTCATTCGCCTTGATCAATCGCTTATATTCATATGTGCTAAGCACTTCCTCCGCAAAATAAAAAGAGTTGTTGGTTCCCTGATCAAAGGAAAGACACGGATATTCCTCTAATTCGTCCAACGTAATTTCCTGCCGGTTTGCCAACGGATGTCCTTTCCATAAATAGACATAAATATGGCATTGTAAAATATCATGGAATTCCAGGTTATAATCATGAAACAATTTCTCCAGCACCTTGCGATTAAAGTCATTTACATATAGAATCCCAATCTCACTCTTGAAATTTTTTACATCCTCAATCACGTCATAGGTTTTTGTCTCTCTCACAGCGAATTCATATTCATCCATTCCAAACTGCTTCACCATCTCAACAAAAGCATTGACTGCAAATGTATAATGCTGCATGGAAACACTGAATTTCTTTTTTACCGTCTCTTTTTCAATGTATTTGGATTCCATCAGTTCATATTGTTCCACCACCTGTCTGGCGTAACCGATAAATTCCTCCCCTTCCGGAGTAAGGGAAATTCCCCTGTTGGTACGTCGAAACAATTCAATTCCAATCTCTTCTTCTAACTCCTTGACAGATGCCGAAAGACTTGGTTGTGAAATAAATAATGTTCTTGCAGCCTCGCTCATGGAAGCTGCACCTGCCAAAGTAATCGCATATCTAAGTTGTGTTAATGTCATACGCTTCCCACCTATCTGCTTTCTCATTGCTGATTTTCCGAATTAAAACTACATATTTAAGAATATCCTGTTCTAAAAGTGAACTACCCATTGTCTAAAGCCAATGGGCTTCCTGCTTCATCGACCTCGCAACCTACTATCTCCACAGGCGTTAATTCGGGC
>CAJOPP010000063.1 GCA_905236365.1 uncultured Lachnospiraceae bacterium | reverse complement strand
GAGGAAAGAATAACGGCCTCATCTCTTGGTGGCGTCCGCGCTCTCGAGCATGAAACAGTGCTCGTCGACGTTCGTAAGCGCCCTCATCACCTCTATCGGTGTGCGGAAATCCGACAGGATCTCCCTGCACACCGGGCATATGGTGTATGTGCCCTCAGCGGCGATCTCCTTCACTTCCTCAGGGATCGGTCTTATCATCCGATGTCCTCCTCTGCTGGGATGCCCACTGTTGAAGGGATATATTAAGTTGATGTAGAAATACACATTGATGTATATTATTATACATTAATAGACATAAAATTATCATCACTTATACTAAATTTTGAAATAGGCCACATCGAGAAAGGCCGATTTCTCAATCGGCCCCATCTGTTTCTTTGCGACCCAGTTATCAACTTTAGCATATGTGAGACAAAGCTGTCACCGGGCGACAATAGAGGGAAAATGGAAGCAACTTCGAATCCCCTATAGCGATAGCTTAATTCGGCCATCGCCGTTAAGGACTCGAAGTCACTTTTTATCACCTGATGAATGGTTTTTGTGCGACATGATTAGAAATTAGTTCAAACGTTGATGCCCCATGAATTCTCGCCTTTGACAAAAGAATCTCTTTTTTCTTTGATGTCATCAATTATGGCCATCCTTTTTGTCTTCAGTATTGACATAGATCCTGGGTCATTCAATTGTTTAATTGTTTCAACGTCAATATCTTCCAATTTACAGATTTCTTCGAGATAAACCTGTTCAATTGAGTTGATATTCGCCTTCTTCTTGTTATTTAACAGAGGTGGCAACAAAGCAAAGTTAATCAATGAATCTTTGAATTTGATATCGGAAGATTCTTTTGTGAACGTCCCATCGGGAATAATGTGATCAATTTGTGGGGATTCTCCATCTTCCAGATCTAGTGATTTGTTGCGTATCATTGAAAAGTAGTATATTAACACAGTGAGTACATTCTTTTTAGCAGGGTTGCCATTTATTTCATTAGATTCGTATACTTCAGTGATTAACGCATCCCACACATTCTTTTCTACTTGTGTAAATGCCACTGATGGATTTTTTAGATAAGATTTCAGTCTTGAATCGCTGGATCCTTTCCAGAAACTGCAAGAATGTTCATAAATCAGTCTATCCAGCAGTATTCTTGAATATACAATGAACGTTTTACGATTCGATCCCTTTAACTCGGACGACCTGTTATTTGTTAACTCATTGTATTTGTTAATTAACAGGATAATATAACACATTACTACAGTGTCACCGAGTAGTTTTCTCAGAGGATAATGGTATGAATTATAGCGACGAATTCCTGGATCATTTTTCATCAGACACTCGCAAACTGCCGCGATTTCATCTTCAAAATCAGACGAATTCCAGTCAATATTTTCATTTGCTAAATTGTCGACCACATTCTTGCTAATGGATCCAGAATAACGTCCAGCAAAAAGTTTGAAACCATAGTTGATCTTATTATCAACTTTGACGGCATCCTCTTTACTATTCGATTTAAAAGAAATGTTCCTTAAATCACCAAAAATATAATCTGAGTGGGCAGGAAGCCGACAGGTTAATGTTGCAGCAACATCCCATTTTACAACATTGTTTTGTCTTTCGGTTCCAATTCCATCGTATAAAGAATTGACATTTTCAATGATTGTTTCTCTAGGTTCGGAAACAACCCCATTCCATATTGGCTTTGCAGACAGGATTTCTGCATTTGTAAGACTGACTCCTTGTGTGTTAATGATCTCAAATATTTTTTGGGAATCAGAAGGAGAGCAGTTATCGTCTAAAAATATTATAGAGACTCTTGTTTCTACAATTTTATCATGTATTTTCAACACACAGTCGATGGATCTTTTTATGTCATCCATACGATTTCTTATTGCTTTTTCTACCGCACTGGGGCAATTATCAAAACTACCGCTTATTATCTCAGGTGTTAATTCTTCATATTCGTCGAATTTTCTAGCTAGAATCCATTCTGTTAATTTTTTAGAATCAACAACACTCTTTCCCTTATCGTCCTTGGACATATAAGATGGTCTGAAATTTTCAACTTTGAAGTAGAATGGTTTTGTAAACCTGCTGGAATTTGTGTTTAATTTGTGTACTGATTGAATTATGAATAACAGATCATCAAGGTCTTTTCTATCTACTGATTCTAATTCTCCATCAATCTGATCTTCTTCAGAATGTTCATTTTCTGCGAGAGGCTCTTCATCCAACGATTCATCATCTTCACTTTCATCTTCATCGTCAGTGGTGACGATTAACGACTCGCCCTCTTCTATATTTTCTTCTTCCTGGTCATCCTGTTCATCCTGTAAGTCTGCGGCTTCCTCATAGTACAAATATTCGCTTAACTTATCATGAAAACACTTTTCGATTTTCACATCATCATCATTTTTCTTGAATCCAAGAAATGTTTTTGCCCAACGATAGATGTTCTCTGGATTTTGCATATCAACAAGCGTATCTCTCCTTTGACGACCATCCAATAACCATTTGATTGTTTTGTTATTCTTCTTTTTGTCTTTTCTGGTCTCTTTTTTTAGTACAATGGTGCCCATCGGATATTCTTTAAAGAGACTTACGCACAGCTTGAACCTATCTGAGTCGCCCCATGATTTTTTTCTTTGAAATCTGGGTAGAATGATTGAATTATCATGTATTATCTCATAAGCAGTTCTTTGTTCTGGCGTATACATAGTAAGCAAACAGAAATTATGATCTAAAGATCTTTTGATCTAGATTGTAATCAGTGACATGGAAAATATGTTAAACAATGTATTACAAATAACACATTTTAAATAAATATTAAACATTGTAATCCATATGAAAGAATATGCTCGTTATGAGATAGAAGTATCGGGTGAATCTGGCCCTATTATGAATGCAGGAGCCGAAAAATACAACGAACTCGTGTATGATACCTTCGGTTATCTGGATAATTGTGAAGAAGAATTATTTTTCTTCACACTGACCGCATTTACAAATGATGGAAAAAAAGTCGTCCTCTGTAATGTCAATGATGTTGCAGGGCCGATTTCAAAGAAGAATTTGATGAATATCTTGGTCTCATTCAGCATGTTTTCAACAACTGAAAACAGCACATTATTTGATGGTGTTATTTCCAAATGTGGCAACTCATATGTTTTGAAAGTTACTGAACAGTGCAGGCAGATGGGATTGGATATAGGCGATCGGGTGCGTGTAAAAATGGAACGCATCAACACCATCGATAGTAAAGACAACATCAGGAAACTTTTCTACCGTAAGGATACAAAAAAGTTGGATAAAAGTCGCATCTATGTTGATCAGCCCGACTTTTTGGACAAATTCCTGAATGATTATCGTATCAAAGGCGTAGTTTCTTTGAAGGGAATCAAATTTGATCGCATGATGGATTCCGTCATAGATCACGAATTTGCTGTAAGGACAGAAGAAGGGAACGTAATATTGGTTACAATCCCGTATAATGAAGTAGGGAAAGAAGCTTATGCTCAGGCATTTGCAGATACTCACGGACTGAATTATGACTACATCAATGAGTATTCCTGGTACCATAGGGGAGAAACTAAGTTGATTATTTTTTGGCTGAATGGTGTTAATTTGAAAAAATCAATCAATGCCTAAAGTAATCCTCACTTATGCTGGGAGTTGATAACAAGGTCAGGCTAAATACAACAATCTTCCAAACCTAGAGAATAAGATTTCCAAATCAAAACAGCTTACACTTCAACAAATCAGATACTGGTAAATCTCATCACTGACAGGATGGTCTAATTTAAATTCCATGCTGACCACGGGCATCATCTTGCCTCTTGGATCCATTGACTGTGAATTCTTAGCTGTTCCGGGGATCAGACGAACTCTTCCGCAGTAATAGTAATCTGTACCTTCACTGCCATCTTTCTGAACAAATAGGTATATCTTCATCCCGTTTTCATTTGATTTAAGAATAGGCTGAAGTTCCGCACTTGCAATAGTTCTTGGATACCTGGATTCCCAAAAGAATCTCTTGTTATCTATGAAATGATCGCTGTACATCTGGTCCTTGCCTTCGACTTTACGGTAAGTAACGAAAAGAGGACAAGTGTCGCCCATTATCTTGTATCCGTTGATTACACCCACATTGTTCTTTGAAAAGTTCATCATTCTGCAGAACGCAAAACGGGAATACAGCTTGTAAAGGACAAATCCGTCATCATCACAACCTTCTCTGTATTCCGAATCAAAGATCAATGAACCGCACTCAATCGCATCAGAAACCATTGATTTTATTTCAGGATTGGAAACAAAATCAATGAATTCTTCTGAAGCGGTAATTTTGTTCCCATCCACGTTGCACAAAGATTCTGAAACAAACTTCAGAGAACTGTTCAAAACCATCGCCGAACTGACAATAGATTCTTCAGAAACAGACGTACCATACAACTTGAAAAACTGTCCTGTCAGATAATCAACATCAACAATGCCGTGCTCAATCAGAGAATTAATGATTACACATTCATGAGGCCTCATACCGTCAGCGGCAATTTCCGTGATTTGTGCCAGCATTTCTGATTGTTTACTGTCAAGTTCCGCATAAGTGTCTGACCCAATCTTCTTTCTGAATTCATTTAAAGAACCGTAACGAGAAACGACTGCCCTCGGATCAAGACTCTTCTCCATATACAATTCTGTCAAAGAAGGCTGATGACCTATCTTGTCAGCACATGTGAGATAGGCATCCTTCATCTCTTTTAATCTGTTTATATGACCGGTGTTGATGGATCTCACTACTCTTTCCCAGGATATGTCATCAAAACTGATTGTAGACGCTCCCGGTATTGTTTTGTTTCCCATCATCATTTGTCTGCGGAGATTCTCTTTCCTGCGTGTGTTATCTCCAAACAATGCCACAGGAATGTTGTAGTTGTTATCGTAATTACCGATGAAATCGAGAACGGTAACAAAATCTTTATCAGATCTCTTACGCAGACCGCGACCCAGCTGCTGGATAAATATTATGGCCGACTGTGTGGGTCTCAACATTACAACCATGTTCACCCTTGGAAGGTCTACCCCTTCATTCAGAATATCCACTGAAATGATGAAGTCCAATTCTCTTTCGTCCGCCTGTAACTGTGTAAAATATTTCTCCCTATCATCATCCGAATGACTGCCGGTCAATGCCTTAACCTTATAATACTGGCTCATTGACTCTTCCAATTGAATAGCCTCTTCCACACCGCTGCAGAATATCAGTCCGCGAATCCTATTTCCTGAGTAAGGGTGCCTCTCAATCTCCTTGACGATATGACTCACACGTTCTTCTTTTTCAACCTTTGAAAAATCAGAGAGTTTCCGTTCCTTCCCATCCACTTCCAGATCAGCAATACCGAAATAGTGGAACGGACAGACCAGATTCTCCTCCAGTGCTTTATTAAGCCTTATTTCATATGGGATGTTGTAATTGAAAACTTCATAAACGCATTCGTTACCCTCTCTGGTCCTCTCAGGAGTGGCGGTCATCCCGAGCATAAATTTAGGTGTGAAGTAATCGATAATTCTTTTCTGACCTGTCGTCACAATGTGATGTGCTTCATCACACACGATATAATCAAACTCGTCCCGCCTGAATTCATTCAGATGATTGGTGAGAGTATTGACAGAAGCAAACAGACAGTCTACATCCTTGTCCCTGACAGAACCTTTGTAAATGCCGTAGGTGCGGCCATTCTCACCCAGCACATTTTTGTAACTGTCCATAGCGTCACTGAGAATCTTTCCTCTGTGAACCATGAACAGCATTTTCTTAGGATTTGCATCCTTAACATCGAATGCAGAGATGTATGTTTTTCCTGTCCCTGTGGCAGATATCAGCAATGCCCTTTTCATCGAAGGATTGAATGAAGATTGCTCTCTGATTTCCCTGATCTTCTCAAGAGCTTGTCTCTGCATCGCAGTCGGTTTGATGACTTGTCTGTCGTATCCGGGGGTGCTTTTGCGCTCAATCGCCTTTTTTCTGTACTCTATTTCATATTCCTCTAACCATGTATCGTTCAACAAAATAGACTCTGACCACAGCCTTTCGAATTCATTTGTATATTCAGAAACAAGATCTCCCTGATCATTTGATGACAGGCGGATGTTCCACTCCTGATTACACTTAAGAGCATTATCGGTCAGATTAGAACTGCCGATAAGTATAGTGTCATAACCCTCCTTGTGAAAAATATACCCTTTTGTATGGAGATCTCCGTCGTACATCCGTATTTCAAGATTTTTGAATTTTCTGAGATCCCTTAGAGCATCTGGGTCATTGAAAAATAGGTAATTTGTAGTGATGATTCTTCCGGGAATTCCTTTTGCTTCCAGCGTCTGCAAATCATTGAAAATACTGCAGATACCTCCCTTCGTGATGAAAGCTACAGACATACAGAACGAACTGCAGTCTTTCATTTCTTCCTGCAATGATGACAGTACGATTTGACCTGCAGAAACATTGTTGTAAATCAGTTTCGGTTTATATTTCTCATCTGACACAATGTTACGATCTATCAGTGCCTTTTTTGCAGACTGTAAAATGGTATTCTGAGTTGCATCTGTCATATTATTCCCATCAGTTTCCTGATGATCTTCCTGTCAGCTTCTACCCAGTCCAACCCATTTATTTCTTCCGGAGATATCCACTTGTAACCGACATGCTCCGTCATACTGAAATCAAAATTATCGGCGCGCACTAAATAAGAATGAATCACAACTGAGAAATCTGGATATTCGTGAAAGATGTCAGCAACATGCGTAATAGTGCTTTTGCTGATGTCCGCTTTCAATTCCTCAAACAATTCCCTCTTCAGAGTTTCAATAGGTTCCTCTCCGGGTTCAACTTTACCCCCTGGAAATTCATATTTGTTGGAAAGGTAGTCATACTTTGCCACACCTTTCTTCATTGCCAGAATTTTTCCCTCGGATAATATGATCCCCGCAGATACTTCCACCATCAGTCGATGATCGATATAGCCGTCTATATACATAATGATCCAAAGACGATTTTCTTAAACAGTATGTGCAATTCGGCAATTCACAGAACCAGCACTTGTACCCTTATCAGTTTCAAATCAAATTGCCTTGACCCTGGTTATCTTGGAAGTCAGAGGACATGTTTTTCTATGAGCCAGATAAAAGAAATGTTGTATGTTAAAAACACGCCCATTTGTCCCATGAAATCTAAATCATCATATTTACAACAGAATTAACAGCCCTGAAAATTCTTAAATATCAGTGTTACTCTTTTCAAGTTGGATGTATCATCCAATGTGATATAATGGAAACAAAATTCCTAGCGATCATCGTCGCGG
>CAJOPP010000062.1 GCA_905236365.1 uncultured Lachnospiraceae bacterium | reverse complement strand
GGCTTACTTTAACTAACGTTCAAGAACCCGCTAATTTTGTTAAGGCAGAAGCATCAGAAAATAAAGCCTATACTATCAGTTACAAAGCAAACGATACTACAATATATTCTATAACATTAAATATTACAGTTCCTGGTCCAGGCCCTGGCCCTGATGATCAAGGAGATTCTAAATTGGCTCAGGGCCTTTATGTATATACCGGTTCTCAAGGGCCTGCAAACGATCCTAATTTAAACAATTATAGCAAAGAAAGAGGATGCAGAATTAATGAAGAATGTGTTGTACCAATTGTTTATTCGGACGGTAACACCAGAACATTACTCGGTCCTGATCCAATAATAATCACAGATACTGATTTACAAAAAAGAGGAATACATAGCGAAACCAATTTTACACTTTTCTGGTCTGCTAAAGTAAAGGACTATACTCTAGAATACAAAGATGGTAATAAAATATTTTCAATTGTTCTTAAATTTTCAGATGGCGGTTCAGACGACGGCGGACAAGATCAAGATACCATTGAGGGTTATCACAAATACATCGATATTCCTTATGATGAAGAGACGGTATTGAGATATGGCTATTTCTATTACAACGAGAACGGCTCCCTTTACTGCCTTGGAGTTTCAGATAATGTAGTCAGCAATACAAATAAATCGTTTAATTTTGATATTGGTGTAGGTTTCTTCAAAAATATTCACCTGGAAATGGGAACCGCTGATGGCATACCTTCTAATGATTATTTTTCAGCTATACACCCAACAAGTCACGAAGTAATCAAATATAACATTCAAGGAGGAAATGTATCCTTTGAAGAAGGGTTCCAGAATATAAAATTTGGTGATAAAGATGCTTATAGAGTTGTTGCCAATATTGATGGGGACGCCTTTGGAGATTTAATTCTATTGGTTACTTTTGAATTAGATGGAAAAGAATATACTGTTGCCCAATATATCGTTATTTCTGATATTGAAGAAAAGACTATTGATTTGGATATTACAGACATGAACAGTGATGATATTTTGCAACTTGTTAATAGCACCATTGGTTCTATGGAAGGTCTTCAGAATAAGGATTCATCAATTCAAAAAGGAACAACCCAAAAAAGCATGGATGTTCATGTTAGATTAATTAATAACTCAAGCAACACTATTAATATATATGGTAATTTTGTATGGGGAGTTGCATTAGATAATAACGATGTAGATCTCAATGAATATTATTTTGAAGTTGCTGAAGGAAGTGGTCCGATTATAATTCACGGATCATTCATAAATAATGGGAACACTAATAATGTTGGTGTAAATCTAAATCATCTTGTTTTTGAAGGTGACGGAACAGGAATAGCAGTTAATCCAGATAAAGGCAATATCAGAATATACAACTGCAGGATAAATAATTATGAATACGGAACAAAATCAGTCCAGAAAAATGGTTTTAGCGGATATACGCAAATTGTATATAAAAGCAGAATTGATAATTGTAGCGTTGCGATTTATTCCGATGTTAATTCAAAAAGAGGAAACGATTTCAGAGGTTTCAAAGGAAACGTCTTCAACAAATGTGGTACAGCATTCAAATATTTGGATCTGGTTCCAGAACTGAGTTCTGTTGGTCTTGAAGTTTCAGAAAACTATTTCTTTGACTGTAATGTTGATTTTGATATCACACATTCATCCAAATTCAGTGGATCAGATGAATATTATCTATTCCCAAATAATTATTATGGAGACGATATTAATAATGTAACTGCTTTGCATTATAAATCTCCAACGGTTGTTACTCATTCAGCAAACGGTGGCGATTGTTATGTTGCTACATCGCCTAGTCTGATGTTCCCTGATTCTTCTGTTGCCAAATTGGGTATCGATGGAAAAGCACTTACAGGAATGTACTCATATGTTGAATATGCAATTAATTCACGTTCCTTATTTAATGGAGCAACAATCGTTCTGTTTGATCAAGATACCGGAGCTCCATGCGGAACAGTGACATTGCCATGAAATGTGAGGTAAATAGTATGAAAAAAATATTGTTGATTGTTGTAACTGTTGTTTGTCTTTTTTCACAAGTAAATAGCATTATAGCAGAAGAAGACGAAAAAACATTGGTATTCAGTTCTAGTGTAACTAATCAAGGAGAATCAATCTTATTTAATATCTCAGATGACTATGCTGAACAAACTCCAAAGGTAAAATTGGATTGTGAAATTGAAAACGCTGCTGTTTATGCACCTGATGGCAGTCTGGTAACTTCTGTTCTTTCTGAAGGAAGCATTGTCTTTAATGTAACTAAAGGTGGTGGAACATATACAATTCAGAAAGCCAAGCCATCTTCAAAAACATATCAATTACCTAAGACAGGAATTGAATAATCAACAAACACACCATGTCGAACATGGTGTGTTTTTAAAGACTATTGATGAGTTTAGCTAACCTACAAT
>CAJOPP010000061.1 GCA_905236365.1 uncultured Lachnospiraceae bacterium | reverse complement strand
TACATAAATCACTTTCGAAAAAACTCCGAATTCTGTACAAATTGTCGATGTTGCCTATATAAGAAGAAGTATACACAAATTTTGTAAATATTTCAATTACAAAAATTGTTAGTTTATTTTCTTTCCAACTTCAAATAATAGTAGTACAACATGAAAATGTTGTTTGATATAGACACTATAAGAAAAAGGAGGCACTTATCATGAGTAGATCAACAAAGCGAGAAGCACAAGAAGCATTAGACAGATTCAAATATGAGGTTGCAAATGAAATCGGAGTTCCTTTGAAAAAGGGATATAACGGTGATCTTACCTCATATCAGAATGGTTCTGTAGGCGGCTATATGGTCAAAAAAATGATAGAGGCCCAAGAGCGAGAAATGAGTGGTAAGTAAATTCACTTGCCCAAATCTTACACTGTTTCATATAGTGTAGGAGCAAAAGAACCTATCATTTATCTAATTTCAACTGAAAGCAGATAAATGACAGGTTCTTCTTTGTAATCAAAGTCTGACTTTATAATTGGACTCCCTGAATGACTTCCTCATTCACAAGCTCTTCAAACGGATACTGTTCCTTTTCCAGATACGCAATAGCATCATTGGCTTGTTTTAAGACATCTGCATCATTATAAATATCTCCCAAATGAAATAATAAATCGCCACTCTGCCTAACCCCGAAAAAATCCCCGGGGCCGCGCAGTTTCAAATCTTCATTGGCAATATAAAACCCATCATTAGACTGATTTAGGATTTCCAAACGATCCATTGCCTCTTTTCGCTCCGTACTACATAACATGATACAATAAGATTGGGCATCTCCCCGTCCAACACGTCCCCTTAGCTGGTGAAGCTGTGCCAATCCAAACTTTTCCGCATTTTCGATCATCATAACTGTTGCGTTTGGGTTATTAATACCAACTTCAATTACTGTTGTAGACACCAAAATATCAATCTTTTGATCTGCAAATTTTCTCATAATGGTATTTTTTTCATCCGGCGTCATCTTTCCATGAAGATACTCAATTCGAATGTTATCCGGAAACACCTCTAACAAACTTTCTCTATACTCAATAACATTTTCCGCTTCCACATTCTCACTCGCTTCCACCATTGGGCAGATAATATAAATTTGATGACCCTGTTTTATCTGCTCACCCATAAACTTATATGCGGTCGGACGATACTTTGGACCGACTACACAGTTTTTTATTGGCTTTCTTTCTGCCGGCATGTCCTTCATAACAGAAATATCCAAATCTCCATACATGATAATTGCAAGCGTTCTCGGAATCGGTGTTGCACTCATAACAAGAACATGAGGATCCTGTCCCTTTTCAGAAAGAAGTGCACGTTGCCTCACGCCAAACCGATGCTGCTCATCGGTTATAACAAGTGCCAGATTTTTAAAGCAGACTTTATCCTGAATCAAGGCATGGGTACCGATCAGAACATCAATCTTTCCTGCTGCTAATGCCTCATAGATTTTTCTCTTTTCCGAAATCCTTGTTGAACCTACAAGGAGCTCTGTTCTAATACCAAATGGCTCTAATTCCTTACTTACACTTTCATAATGCTGTATGGCCAGCACTTCGGTAGGTGCCATAAAAGCTGCCTGATATCCATTTTTTACAGTGGCAAGCAGTGCCATTTCGGCAACAGCTGTCTTACCCGATCCAACATCCCCCTGCACCAATCGATTCATCACAGTCGCTCCTGACAGATCCTTCCGAATCTCCTCTATTGCCTTCTCCTGTCCCTTCGTAAGCGAAAACGGAAGATGCCCTATAAATTCCTCTACTGCTGTCCATTCTGTAATCGGAAAACGATTCTCAGCTTTTACCGTTTTCTCCCGCATTATCCGCATATGCACTAAAAACCAGAAAAATTCATCAAAAACCAACCGGTTTCTGCATTCTTTTAGCTTCTCCATGTTCTCAGGAAAATGACTCCCCCTGACTGCCTCCTTCAATGGCATCAAAGAAAATTGCCGGATAACCTGCTCCGGAACATGATCCACCAGCTGATCCAATAACGGTAAAGCATTGGTCACTGCTTTTGTCACGACCTTATTGCTGAGACCTTCTGTAAGAGGATATACCGGCTGAAGAGAAGATTGCAATTTCTCATATTGCTGCACAGTATAATACTCCGGATGTTCCATCACAAGTTGATGGTTTCGAATCGTGATCACACCGACAAACAAAAAGGTCTGTCCGATATGAAATACCTGTTTTAAAAAAGGAGAATTATACCAAGTAAGCTTCACACTACCTGACCCATCCTTTACCATACATGTAACAAGTGTAAGACTTCGTACTTTTTTGACATCTACATAGGATTGAATCGATGCTTTAATCGTTACCCGCCGTCCAATTTCCGCCTCTCCTATGGCAATCGGTTCATCAAAACTTAAATAATTTCTCGGATATAGGCGAAGCAAATCATCAATTGTCTCAACATTTAATTTTTCAAATAGTACTGCTGTTTTGGGACCTATTCCTTTCAAACTATCTACTTTATCACTAATATACATATCCCTAACCTTCCATTCCAATGCGAAGCTATACGCAACAATAAATTCCATTTTTCTTAAATAGATCTGCCATGCATTCCCCGCTCTTACAATTCCAAAACCAGATTGAAAAAAATCCCGTCGAAATCAGATATTTGCCATTTCGACAGGAATTCTATTATCATAGACATACCAACCATATCAGCATTCGCCCATTGCATTAGGATATAAACAAACAGCCGGTCCCCACATATCATGGCAACCGACTGAACTTTACATTATCGTTCCTACTCTACCGACAAGATGTAGTAATAAATCGGCTGTCCGCCATAATTAAATTCTACATCACAATCACCATATGTTTCCTCAACATAAGAAACAAACTCTTGTGCATCTGCTTCTTTCACATCTGCACCGTAATATATGCTGATCAGTTCGGAATCCTCATCCACCATATCAGCCAACAGCTGCTTTGTAGAAGTCAATAAATCGGTCGCTACCGACTTGATACCTTCATCATCAATGCCCATAATGTCTCCGGCATTGATTGTCTTTCCATCTATGTTGGTGTCTCTTACAGCATAAGTAACCTGACCTGTCTTAACATTACGCATCTCCTCTGTCATGCTCTTCAGGTTCTCCTCACCGGATTTTGCCGAATCAAAATTGATCAAAGCAGCCACTCCCTGTGGAACTGTCTTAGAAGGAACCACAACAATCTCTTTATCTTCCGTTAAAGACTGTGCCTGATTAGCTGCCAGAATAATATTTTTGTTATTCGGAAGAATGTATATTGTATTAGCATTTACTTTCTCAATGGCATTCAACATATCTTCTGTACTTGGATTCATCGTCTGACCGCCTTCAATCAGATAGTCCACTCCTAAATCCTTGAAAATATCGTTTATTCCATCTCCCGTAGAGACAGAGATAAACCCATATTCTTTTCGCTTCTCACTTACAGATTCTTCAAGTTGCTTACCTGCCTTAGTCTTTCTCTCTGCTGCCTGCTCTTCTGCCATCTTCTCTGCTTCCATAATGACCTTTTCTCTATGTTCTTCCCGCATGTTATCAACTTTCATGCTGGTCAACGAACCATAAGTTAGTCCTCTCTCAAAAGCAAGTCCCGGATGATTCGTATGCACATGTACTTTTACAATCTCATCATCAGAAACAACAACTAAAGAATCCCCTATGGACTCCAAATATGACTTAAATTCTTCTTCAATCTCTAAATTATATTCTTTCTCCAGCATAATGATAAATTCTGTACAATAACCATATTTGATATGGGATGTATCAATCTCTTTACGGTCAATTCCGACAGCATTTGTTGTCTTAAGACCTGAAGAATCCGGAGCTGTTTTTCCCTCTGTGGAATCTGAATCATATCCATTTGAAAAATCGTACGTCACTTTACCGGAAAGTGCATCAAATGCACCCTCCAAAATAGTCATAAGTCCTTCGCCACCAGAGTCCACAACACCAGCTTCTTTTAATACCGGTAACATATCAGGAGTCTTATTCAGAACTTCTCTCCCGTATTGCAATACTTCCTCAGCAAACTCTACCAGGCTCTTTTTTGACTTACTAAGCTCAGATGCCTTTTCTGCAAGTCCCTTTGCAACTGTAAGAATTGTACCTTCCTTCGGCTTCATAACAGCTTTATATGCGGTTGCAACAGCACGATTAAAGCCTGCTGCAATATCCTCCATCACCACATCTTCTTTTCCCTCTAATTCTTTACAGAAACCCCGGATCAATTGAGATAAAATAACACCGGAATTACCTCTTGCACCACGTAAGGATCCGGTTGCCATCGCTTTTGTCACATTCGCAAATGTAGGCTCTTTAATGCTTGCTACTTCCCTCGCTGCCGATGTGATGGTCAAAGTCATATTGGTTCCTGTATCTCCATCCGGTACCGGAAATACATTCAGTTCATTGATATACTCTTTCTTTTCTTCAATTCTTTTTGCACCTGCTAAAAATCCATATTGCAAACTCTTAGCATTCACATTTATTTTCTGACTCATAGCTCCTCCTAATCAATTACCCGTACACCTTCAACGAAAATGTTAATATTTTCAACCTGCATACCAGTAAATTCTTCCACCTTATAGCGAACCGTTGACATCAGATTCTCTGCTACAGTAGAAATACTGACACCATACGCCACAATAATATGAAAATCAATCGCAATTGCATTGTTTTCGCCCACTTTAACATTAACTCCCTTAGAGACACTGTCTCCCCGGAGCAGTTTTACCAATCCATCTTTCATATTGACAGAAGCCATTCCTACAATTCCAAAACATTCAATTGCAGAAAGACCAGCAAACTTTGCAATGACATCACTTTCAATGATAACATCACCATTTGGATTTTCTAATTCTATTTTCATACATTTCCCTCCATTTCAGTTTCAAATTTGTAAACTCTGCATAAGACATGCATCGGATTGCCTTCCTTTTTTAAGGCGTACCTATTCAACAGGGCTGAACAGTTACTTCTAGGCTTCAATACAAATTCCGTATGTTTTCATAGTATGATTGCATTATCTGTAATGATTCAATCCATTCCAAAACCTTATATTCTGCCCAATCAATAATATCTGCCTAGTACATCGTTTCTTAAATAATTGACATCTTCACTTGTCGAAATTATCATACACTGCGTTATTGTCGAGTTACATAACCCGCTATACGCCTCTCCGCCTTATGTATGAAAATTTTTCCTATGTGAATGTGGCAATTATTTAATTTATGCTGTACTAGTTAATATTTTCCATGCACAGTACTCATTATACAATGAAACAAAAAAAAAAGAAACATTTTTTTTAAATTTGTACTTGCAATCTGACGATACTTCTGTTAAAATTGACGTGTTGCAAACCGATAGGTTTAATTTATTCAAGGAGGTGCAAGTCATGGCAAAGTGTTCAGTATGTGATAAGTCTGCTCATTTCGGAATCAAGGTGAGCCATTCTCATAGAAGATCCAATAAGATGTGGAAATCAAACATTAAGAAAGTGAAAGCAATCGTTAACGGCACACCAAAGAAAATTTATGTTTGTACTTCATGCTTAAGATCTGGTAAAGTAGAAAGAGCATAATCTAAAAAAAGAGAATCGGTTTCCGGTTCTCTTTTTATTTCGTAGTTAATCTTTCTAACATCTACAAAACAAAACATACGATACAACCAATGCGAATACCAATACCAGAAAATTCCAAAATCCTGTCAAAACAAAATCCACAATCATTCCTACTGCAAACCAAAAAAAAGCAAAACCCCATACCCGTTTCATATTCCCTCCATGTATCAATCATCCGGGAATGATCTGTCTAAACACTCACCTAACTTGCCATTTTAATGCAATTTCACAGAGACAAATCTTTCCTACTATAAAACAGTATATTCAGGTTTTGCTTCTTTTGTGACTATTTTTGTAACGTTTTTTATTACTTTTCTTCCATAACTTGTAATATCCGGAAGTCATTCCATTTTCAAAAATTTACTCCTGCTCCAAAATATCAGCTACCGCAACATCTACATCTTCCGAACTATCAGATGCATCTTTTTTCTGGAAACGGTCAATCAAATCCGGGACCATATCCAATACCTTGGTCACTGTATTCTGATTTTTTACATTAACAAGCCGAATCTGTCCATTATTAATCACCAACACTGCACTTGCTGTCATTTTACCACCCATTCCTCCGGCACCATTATTCTTATCGCCATTTGCAAATGCACCTGCTCCTACTCCAAAACTCACATCCACTAGCGGCAGAATAATCGTATCACCTACCGTGGTCGGTTCTCCTACCACTGTCTTGGTAGTTAAAAATTGATCCATACCTTTAAATAAAGAACTCACTGTAGAATTAAAATCATTTGCCATTTTCTTTCCCTCCTATGCTTCTATAATAGTTTGCACTTTCTTTGTGACTTTTATAAGATTTTTATTCAATATAATCTTAATCATCAATTTTACAATAGGGAAAAGAATAATTTTCCCTTTTCCCTTTAATTCAGCCTCTAGACATTTTTCCGAAAAATCCGGATAAATAACAAGATAATTCTGATATAACGGAAATAAGACTGCCAAAACTCCAAGAATTTCACCGGTTGTAGCAGGATCTTCCATTCCAAAACGAATATATCCATCTAACCAATCCGGTTTCAAAATGTGTAACAGATTCTTGCCATAATCAATCACATCTTTTTTTGCAAGACCAAATCGTTTAGAATGATATACTCTTAATAGTTCCTCTTTTTTATACCGAATTGTCTTTACCTTATTTGCAAAATTATGCCAACTTTCTTTGATTTCCTTCCATTTTTTTGATATTTTATCAAAGATAGAATCTTTTTTTATTTCATATTTTTCTTTTTTCTTTTTATTCCTGGAAGTCTTTTTCTTGGTGGGTGAACCGTTTTTTTTCTTATTCTCCAAATTGGTCGAATTTCTTGTTTCAAGATCAGATTCTTTTGTTTCAAAATCAGATTCCTTTGTTTTAAAATCAGATTCCTTTGTTATCCCGGAAAAATCCTCTTTTGGCATAGCCTCCGCCTCGTCTTCTAAGCCAAATCCTATACTATCATCTGCACCATCGCCATTCGAAGAAAAGAATTTTCTTCCTATCCAAGAAAGCTTCTGATCCGTATTTGTCATTACTACACCACCAAACAGTTTCATCACATATTCCAACTGGTTCCCGTTATAGGACCCCTGTACTTTCAAAAAAACAGGAAACCATTTTACATAAACCTTCCCATTCAATACATCGTGATAGTTTCCCTCAAATTGATAGCGGATAGGTACAAACAATACAAGACATAATATAAAAATAAGGATTGCTAGTATAATCAGAAGTAGAATTCCAATTCCTTTCAATATCAATAATAGCATTTACACTACTCCTTGAAAAAATCATTCACAGGAATGCCTCCATCCTGTACACCTATATCTTTTACAATTTGTTCAATCAATTCAAATGCTTTGTCTCTGCTCTTTGACATACCAACTACCATGACCGTTTCATCCATTTCCCGATAAAATGATTGCAGCAGTTCCGGATACCAGTAAATCTCAAGAATCCCCTGATTACCAATTGGTAACGTGATCAAAAACAGATTCAGCTTTGGAGACCACTTTCTGATCTTTTTTTTGATTGAAACAATTTTTTTTTCAGACAGATTATCACTGCTATACATTTTTTTTGAAAAAAGAATCTCCATATTTTCACCTGTCTCTCCCATATAACATCAATCATTGCCTTAAAAAGACCATAAAAGACCTTTGTTGAAGATGCAGAATATTCACAAAACCATACTGTGTCAAAACAGTTTTCTTTCCTCTACTCTTCTTCCATCATTTCCTCTAATATCTTCGCACATGCCATTAACTCACTTTCATTGCTGCAGTGATTCAGACTGTATTCAATATAATCCTTAATCTCCTGCTGTGAATTAAATAATACCGGCATATTTGAAAACATAGATGCCATAACCGCCCGATTGATTTCTTTCGAGTGACATCCAAAAAAATTGTTCAAAAGAACAACCAATTCTTTATTCTTCGCTGCGATATAGTCAGAATCTGCCTCCTTTTCCTCCACATCACTCTTATCCAGATCAATAAACAAACTGTTGGAAAGAAGTTTAGAAATCTTTAGCAGATTGGCAAAAATCTTATCAATCATCAACCAATTTACTGTCTCTTTGTGCTCACTTACAACATCCTGCAAAATACTTTCAAACTGCAGGATATCCTCTCCCAACTGTTCCTGCACTCCTTCAATCTGTTCAAACCCTTCATCTACGACTTCAGGAATCTCTCCTTCCGACAGGAATGCTGCATGAAGTCCCTTTAACATCGCGACACAGGTTTTTGCTCGTTCTTCATCCTTCTTCACATAAGGTCTTGCCAATAAAACCGCATAAAAATCATTTATAATCTCCATCAACAGCAAATAATCACTAACCAATGCTGTCAATCGGCTGGTCGTCATCGAAAATTGCTCCATTAATGCCTGATAGGTGGTAAAATCCAGAGTCTTATAATCGGTTTGCTCAAGAAGTTGAATCACCTGAGTGATTTCAGGATAAGCATCCTCATATCCTTCCGGAAGTTCCAACAAAGCAGAACTTTTGAGCATTGCAACAAAATCATCCACTGAGGATTGGTCAGCTCCGCAATAAATATTGAGTGTATTGGTCAGATACTCAAAAAAGCGATTCTTCGTCATACGAATCGGAAGTTGCCCCGTAACCATCTGGATTTTGCTGTTGACCACCATTTTATCATTGTCCCGGAACAGATACTGGAATACCTTAGCCGCCAATGCACTTTCCTCTACCGGATAAGTCTCTTTTGTGATACCATATTCAATCCGGTTCAAAACATATTCATAAATCTGCAAGGCATCTGTGTAAGCAGTAAGAATCGTCATTCGCTTTGTTACATCTTCGCGAATAGAATGAATCGCTTTAATCACATCTCCCTCTTCATCCTTTAAATCATCAGAAAACAACGTTTGAAATAACAATGTATGTATATCACTCAACACCTTTGAAAGATACTCATCTCTGGTAATCTCTCCTGCATCATCCTGTACCTCTTTCATTGTATAATAATTTAGGACAAGATGAATCAGACTATATTGATAGGTTGCATTAATATATGCGTTAGCATACGCCGGAAGATTACTTTCTATATCCTTATGCTTCGTAATCTCTTTTATTATTTTTCTATCTTCTTTTTTCATATTATTTATCCTTTTCTATTCCCATTTTATATTGTATCTATTCAGCTATGCTTCATAGATACACGAAAGACATGATGCTCACGCACATTCCAGTATACCTGTCGTATCGTAAAATATACATTTTCGTACACATCTCGCAGTATATGCGAAATACTACCTGAACAGTTACTTTATATTATTTTTTATGCTCATGAGTGAATAAATGGTTCTGGCAATATTCATAGTTTCCTTTGCACCGTGAGCAATAACGGAACTCCAAATTTGGATTATCCTCTTCCGTCTGTCCGCAAATGGCACATTTATGCCTTGTAAGAACCTGTGTCTGGCGAACCTGCTGTTTGTAGACCTTTCTCCGTTTCTTATGAGCATGACTGACTCTTGTCTTTCCCTTTGTTGCAAAATAGAACAGAATAAAATTAAGAATCGACATAATAACCGTCACCATACGGAAATAATATCTGTTCAATCCATATTGCAGAATGTCATAAAGCAAATATGCAATATACAAATATCCAAGCAATTTTACTTTGATCGGAATAATAAAATACAAAAGAACCTGCATGTCTGGAAACATAAAGGCAAATGCCAAAAACATGCTCATACATAAATAATACGTAGTTGCACCATATACCCCATACTGATAATATGCCTCTAACAAATCAGCCTGTCCCATTATCTTCATAACAAAATAGGTAAGCATCATTCCCAGATCAGTAAACAGAATACCGGATACTATATATACCGTATACCTAAAATCTCCCCACGTATTTTCCAAAGTTCTTCCTATAGAAAAATAAAACATTAACGTAATAATCACTAATATACTTGCACTACTTGGTGGAATAATCACCCAGGTAATCAATCGATAAACCTGTCCTCTCATAATCTTTGCGGGATTCATAGCAATCAATTCCAATGCACTTGGATTCAAAATCTCTATGATATACCCAATAATAAAACCTGCAATCAATATTAAAGTGAGATTCGGAATTGCATACTTACCAAATTTACGTTCTAATTTTGTCATAAAGTCCATATCTATCATCCTCTTTTTTATATTTGCAGGTGTGTTTTACACACCTGCATACCCTGATCTGGTACGTACCATCCATTTGCAGATAAAAAATACTCTACGAATATAATCTATCAAAGACAATATAAATGGTTAATCCAAATCAAAATTTTCATTGTTTTCAATATCCGACACACGATTCTGTGTCTGTTCAAGGGGCATTTTTAAAATTAATCCCTCCGGAAGTTCCAACTCCATTAACGTAGAATTCTGACTTGCAAGTGTCTGAAAATCAACACCAAATACTTGTAAAATCTTGGAAATGTCATCTCCATCATTCACAACATAGGTTCTTTCCGGCCTTGATGCCATTGTCGGAATACAGATTTCATCTCCTACCTGTAAATTATAGACATTTACATAAGGATTTAACCGCATAATATCAAAAAGCTTCACATCATACTTTCTAGCCAATTTATATAAAGTGTCTCCTGATTCCACAACATGTACATACCCTCGGCATTGAACCTGGTTTCTTCTTTCGCCATCATTGTAGTTTACATTTTGCATATCCATAATCTGAATATCCTAAAGCACTTTTTATTATTGTATTCCGGATACATAAAAAAGTTTCAACATTTATTGGATATATCCTATCCCGTATCCGGTTCAATCTCAACATTGCAATAAAATGAGTATGATGCCGGAGCAAAATTATACTTGATAAAGTATATTTCTCAAGTTGCATCGTAAATATACATTTTCGTACATATCTCGCAGTTAATGCAGGATGCTACCTAAACAATTAATAATACTAATTGTCTTTATCCTCTTTCGAATTGAAATGAATCACAAATTCATTTCCCTCAAATTCATCTTCATAGTATTCCTTATATTTCAAATCATAGCTTTCTTTTTGTTCTACATAAAACAAGATAGATTTTGTAACCTGTTCCCCCTTCTTCAGAGTAAATACATTTTCCATAAATTCATCCTGTTTAAGTTCTGTCCTTCCAAATCCAACAATTCCCGGACCTTCTGAATCATCATAATCTAAAGTAAAATCAGTGATACTCATCGGAAGATTTTTCTCATATGTATTCCTGATCGTTACCGTAACTGCCAAATAAGTGTTACCGGACTCGGCCTGATACAAACTATCTTCAAATTGGCAGGTTTCCTGCGAAACTGCCTGTTCCACCGTAATATCAAAAAAAGCAGTCTCCAAGGTATCCTTCATGCCTCCCTCAATCGTGCCTCCATAAGTTCTTCCGTCGTCTGCCTTCTTCGAACCATTCCTATCTTTGATTCCACTACATCCAGTAAGACAAAAACTGAAGATCAACAGCATCAGAAGAACCAATCTTCTATATTGATATCCTTGTTTCCTTGTCATTATTCTTTCTCCATTTTCTTCTATTTCTGAATCTATGTCTCTAATCCCGCAGATATTGGATCATACCTGGACCTAATTCTATAGTTGGTCTGGCAACAAAACCATGCTTTTCATAAAAAGGTTCTCTTCCTTTGGCACACATGAGGCAAAGCATCATCTGGGATTCTGTTAGTTTTAGACTTTCAACATAATCAATCAAGGTAGTTAGAACCATTGAGCCAATCTTTTTTTTCTGATATTCCGGAACAACAATTAAATCCTGCACATAACAGATCACTGCTCCGTCACCAACAATTCTTCCCATTCCAACAAGCCGGTCATCGTCATACGCTCCAATCACCAGCAAACTATTTGCCAAAGCTTTCTCAGCCTGTTCCTGTAGCAAAGCTCTCCATCCTACCTGTGCACGAATATCTAAATATTGAGACACGGTAATCTCATTTTTCTTAACTGTAATCATTTTATAATCTGACTGGTACATCTTTTGCTTGCAGATACTGTTTTAAATCTGCAATTTCCAGCTCTTTATAATGAAATAAAGAAGCGGCTAAAGCTGCATCAGCTTTTCCCTCCGTTAGTGCATCATAAAAATGTTCTTTGGTACCTGCTCCACCTGAAGCGATTACCGGAATCGATACATTTTCACTAATAATTTTCGTTAACGAAATATCGTATCCTGCCTTTGTTCCGTCACAATCCATACTGGTAAGTAAGATTTCACCCGCACCCATTCGCTCAGCCTTCATAGCCCATTCTACTGCATCCAGACCTACATCCACTCTTCCACCATTCTTGTAAACATTCCAACCGGATCCATCTACCCTTCTTTTGGCATCAATGGCAACAACAACGCACTGACTTCCAAACTTGTCAGCAGCATCACTGATCAGATCAGGATTCGCAATAGCAGCTGAATTGACCGAAATCTTATCGGCTCCTTCCCGTAGTATCGCCTTAAAATCATCTACTGTACGGATTCCGCCTCCTACTGTAAAGGGAATAAATACCGTTTCAGCCACACGTCTTACCATATCAATCACAATATTTCTTGCATCAGAGGATGCTGTAATATCTAAAAAGACCAACTCATCGGCACCCGCCTGGTCATAAGCCTTTGCAACTTCCACAGGATCACCGGCATCTCTTAAATTTACAAAATTAATTCCTTTTACCACGCGACCGCCTGTTACATCCAGACACGGAATAATTCTCTTTGTATGCATCTTAACATCCCTCCTTTATCGGAGATTCAACATGAAGAAAATTCTCTAATATCTTGAGTCCTACCGTACTACTCTTTTCCGGATGAAATTGACATGCAAAAATATTATCCTTCTCTACACTGGCATGAATCAAAGTTGAATAATATGTTGTTGCAGCAACCTCTTCTTCTTGCTCAGCCTGCAAATAATAGGAATGAACAAAATAAACATATGGATTCTTACCAATTCCTTTAAAAAGGGTGGCTCCTTCTTTTACATCCAACGAATTCCACCCCATATGCGGAATCTTAAGTCCCGCCTGCTCTGGGATGCGGTTTACCTTTCCTTTTAACAGACCCAATCCTGTAACACCAGGTGACTCATCACTGCTCTCATATAAAAGTTGCAATCCGAGACAAATTCCCAAAAACGGTATCTTTTTCTCCACCACATCATAAATTACCTGCTCTAATTTATATTCCTTAAGTTTTCCCATGGCATCTCCAAAGCTTCCAACCCCTGGAAGAATCACTTTGTCACTTGCTAAAATCTCATCTCGATCTCTAGTGATTTTTGCACTTTGTCCAAGGTACTCTACTGCTTTTTCTACACTTTTAATATTTCCTGCATCATAATCCAATATCGCTATCATTTATTCACTTCCTGTTCTTTTCTACTCAATTCTGTCTATTAACTATATATGCCTTTCTTATCTTAAAGTTTGAAGCTATGATCAAACATTACAAAAGTTCACAGTATGTATCTGTTGACACCTGACATTATTCATTTGACTCTTCCATCGGTATCGCATTCTGTTGTGCAATATAAGAATTCAAAGCTTCCACATATTGATAATTCTCCATTGCATTAATCTCCACTGCCTGCTCTACTGTAATTCCATACTGCCCAAGCAATGCCTCCTTAATCTGGACAAAAGAATAATCCAAATCACTGACAATACCAAGTTCTTCTGCTTCTTCGTAATGCTCATAATATTTATCCACACCACGTAACAACGAATCCAATGCCCTTTCTGACCTTCCCAGTCTTATATTATTCTCATAAGACTCATATAACCGTTCTACATACATAACCGTATAAATCCGGTCCTTCAAGTCCTCATCCTTTTCCTTTACCTCAACACCAACAATCTCATCATATGCTTTCCGATATCGCTGATTGGCAAAATAGTTGGTAGCTTTTTCAATCGCCTGTGTATAATTAAAATTATTAGTTGCCAGATAAAACATACAAGTTCCACCCAAAAACAATGTAAAGATAAAAACCACCGCAGGCTTGTTGAGCTTCTTCTCCGGTTCTGCATTTGCAAGTTCCTCTGCTCTCTGTTTAGCTTTTTTTTCAGCTTTTATCTTTTTCTTCTCATTTGCTGCCTGTTTCTTTTTTGCATTCTTAACATCTTTTTCCTGTTTTGAAATCTCTGCTTTTTCCTGTTTAGCATCTTTTGCTGCCTGCTTTTTAGCTTTCTTTTCCGCTTTTTTAGCTTCAATTGCAGCTATTTCTTCCTCTGTTAAAATATCATCCTCATCCGGATCACCAAACAAAATCTGCATAAATGTTTTTTTCTTTTGGGGTGCTTCTGACGAATCTGCATTATCCACTGTCTTTTCTTGCTCGACCAGCTCCGCATTTTCTGCATCCGACGAATTGGTATGATCTGATTCCACCGGATCATTCAAATCCAGCATAGAAAACAAATCTTCTAATTCATCATTCTCGGATTTTGACAATTCCTGAACGGAGTCATCCTTCTCCTGATCCACCTTTTGACCAAAATCTGCAAACCCATCCATCTGTTCCATTGCTCCATAGATATCTGCATCTGTGTCAAAATCAATAGATTCGTTGGACTCTGTTTCTGATTTTCGCTCATTTGTCAAATCTATTTTCTGTTGCTCACCTGATTCCATTGGCAGCTCTTCAATTGGTTGTTTACCAGATTCTTCCTGCTCCGTTTCATCTAATAAATTATTCAAAAAAGCATCTGCATCAAAAGAATCCGCATTCAAATCTGCATTTTCCTGAACATCCTCTTCAGCCAATGCCTCCGACTTTACCGGCTTCGCATCGGATTCCTTCAAAACATCTGAATCATCCTCCGAAAATGTGAAGGAATCTTGAAACGATTCTTCCTCTGCTGCCAAATCCTTTGCTTGTCTCTCTGTCTCATGTTCTTCTTCATCAAAGAATCCATCTATTTGCAAGTCGCCTTCAAATTCTTTTAGAATATCATCGAAATCATTTTCTCCAATATCTCCTAATTTTGTAACATCGAGATCGTTAAAATCAATATCTGAAAAGTCTAAATCTCCAATATCCAGATCTGCGAGATTGTCTAATTGATCCAACTCGTCAATCTGTTCTTCTGAAAACAATAAATCTTGATCCTCAGCAATTATGTCAGATTCTTTTTCCAATTCCATATCGAAAGCTTCTTCTCTGGATATCGCAGACTCCTTCTGCCTTTTTTCTTTCTCTTCCTGTATCTGGCTGTCCAATTCTTCTTCAATTGTATGATCAATCTCTTTGTCCAAAGATAATTCATTCAAAAGATTATCAAGATAATTCTCATCCATATTGACACCTCTTCATCTTAATCTATATTCATCCTGCACCCACTATCAAACTTTGGAGTGCCATAAGCAATAAATTATATCCAACCCTAATTATCTGTAAGTAAAAACTTGTTTATTTCTCTC
>CAJOPP010000060.1 GCA_905236365.1 uncultured Lachnospiraceae bacterium | reverse complement strand
GTAGGGCTTTCTACTATTTTTTCCTGACTTCCTGCAATTGTCATAGCAAGAATCTGCACTCCATTAAGCAGAAATGTAGCTATCACCATAAGAAAACCAATCTTTGTAAATGTTTTTTTTGTATTATTATTTGTATTCATTATATTTCCCTCCAAACGACATATCATAAATCTATTCTTAAATTATTAACCATCCTATGATGGCACCTATTGTACAACTCACAATCATTATTATCCTTGCAACCCTGGAATAAGTCATCAATGAAAAGGTCTCATTTCCATTATCCCAAGGAAGCAATTCCTCCGAAAACGGGCGGTGGTGGATCAAAAGATTATTACCAATGGAAACCACTTTACCAGAGTTCGCCAATACGTCAATAATTAGTGTTAGATAATCCCCTATTCCACTATCTTGTTGTACCATAGCACCAAAAATCCGGACGCAGAAAAATTCTGGTGCAATTAGCTGCCTATAAAACGGATTCAGGGATCATCTAACTGTCATCCCTAAAATAACGTCAATTGTTCCATCACTTCGAACTGCGATGCAACGAGCGTCTCCGGATCCGCTCCCCTGTAATGTTCCATCCGTAAGAACTGCTGCCCACTCTTCAGGTTTGCCGTCACGCGATTCAGAATATAAATGTTGTCAAATCTTCCATAGATAGAATCCCCACCCAGACCGGACAGACAGATCATCTGGGTATTGTTCTTCTTTGCCACTTCCATCAACGGCTTCAGCAAATGCTCTGAATAGGTCAGGCCAAACGGATTATCCATGATCATGACCTTGCTTTCATTGCGTTCTGCAAAAATATCGGTATCATCCTTTCGGATATAATGAAGCAGACTGGAAAGAATGACAAAAGTGGACAGGAAACCTTCTCCGCCGGAATTTCTGGATACCTCCGACCATGTGATTGGATATTCCCGCTGCTCTTCGATCTTATAAAGCTTAATCTGTATATTATTAAGTCCCACCACCGTATCATATAATGTCTTGGTATTTAATTGCGTTCCAAAATATTCCGATGCATTTTCATTGTTCTTATACTGTTCTACGCCCCGCTCCGTCAGTTGGTCAATAAAATCACGCATCCGCAGATTGTATAATTCCTCATTTTCCAGCCAGTCCGGAATCTTGATATCCAGCATCTTAAGAGAACGTTCTCTTACCGTAATCGTGGAATTTTCATCAATCTTATCAAGATCTGCATGCACTGCCTTCACATACTCCATCAGTTCTCCGATAATGTTGGTGCGCTCCTTTTCGATCAATGAAAGATCCACCTCAATCTTTTTCATCAGATCATCATACGCCCTGATCGTCGTATCAATCTGCCGCAATACTTCTTTCGGTGTATCCACCAGACGCAACATCGCCTCCAGTGGCTTTCTATAATAATCGTCCTGAAATTCCGGCATGCCTAATACATCCCGAAGCCGTCCATCCAGACGGTTTCGCACCTTGCGGATGCTTTCTGTCAAATTGTTGTAATCCCGTACCAGAATCCCCTTTGTCTGATCCAGCAAAGTCTTGCTCATCAAAGACAGATCCTCATCAAATGATACCTCATGTGCCACCTGAAATGCTTCATACTCTGCAAGCCCGGATAAAATTGCGGAAAATTCCTGTCTTTTTTCCTCCAGCTCTGTTTTCAGACGTAATACTTCCCTTTGCTGATATTCAAACCTGTGAATCTCTGCCTCGTAGCCTCGCGGAACGATCTCTGCCTCCGGTACTACCGAATCCGTCCCACACTCTTTCTTCATCTCCGCTATCTTTGTCTCCATCTTTTGTGCCTGTAAAGAGATGTTCTTATCCGTTTCATTTACCAATTTCTCCTGTTTCTTCCGCTCTGCGTCATATTCCTTTTTCTGTGTGGCAAGATGGTTCTCCTCATCCTCATCATATACATTTGCATGTACCCTCTGATCCAGTTCCTCTACAGTACATTCCGTCTCTTTACTGCATTTTTTCTTTTGTTTTTCATATTCTTTTTTCGCAGACTGTAGTCTCTCCATCTGCTTTTCAAAATTTTCTTCCAACCGTTTTAAATCTGCATCGATCGTCTCGGTAATCGCCTTATACTCTGACACATAATTATCAATCCTCTTATAATCTGTATCCTGCAATTCTACGCCGGAAGCCTGTTCCCGGTATCTTTGATATTTCTGTATCTCCTTTTCCATATCGCCAAGCTCATGACCAAGCTTTGCTCTCTTTCCTGCAATCGCCAGAATCTCTTCCTGTATCCGGTCCTGACGAACTCTTAATTCATCATTGGTCTGCTGCAGATTCTCAATTTCATCTTCAATCCGTTTCCGCTCCCTCATATGCTCTAAATAGGAATCGTACTCCCGGATGATAATCTCCAATTTTTCCTGTTGCTCAGCTAATGTTCGGTTCTCATTTTCTAATTGTTCGATTCCATTTTCCAATTCCTGAATCTCATTCCGGCACACCTGAACCTCTTTTTCCAGATTCGAGACAAGCTCAGCCAACCGCTTCTCTTCCACAATACAGTGTTCAATCAGTGCTTTCTGCTCCTCATAGATCTGCCCGCTCAACCGCTGATTGCGTATCACGCCCAATTTATCCAGATATTCTTTCCGTTCTTCTTCTTTTACGGTTATTTTCTCAGCCAGATGATGTAACCCTTCTTCTTTTTCTTTTAATATTGCCTGCATTTTTTCTTCATCCAGAAGATTTTCATTGAACCGGATGTAGAACCGGATCTTATCCAGTTCCAGAGTACCATTCACAACTTCGAAACTGCCTTCCTCCAGATCGGTTCTTAATATGACCGGGACCGGAAGCGAACTATATACCGTTTCCTCCAAATCCTGCAGTTTCTGAAATTCTGCCGCAGTCAGGATCAACGCATAGGGAAGAAACGGATTCCTTCTAACCAGCTCCACATTTTCCTGCAGATTCTTTCCATTCTTTCTCAACCACTCCAGACCATAGATCTGATGGATTCCATTTTCCTCCATTGCTGTCTTTAATGCTTCCGGCAACTCATAGATTCGCCCCTGTGAAATGGAATCATACTCTTTCTTTTCCTTACGCTGCTGTTCCTTTTGCTGCTGCAGGACTACCTCAATCTCTGCAATCTTCTCCTGTAATTTCCCCTCAATCCGTTCCGTATCGAACACAGCATCTTCCTTAAGACCTACATATTGCATGATCGTCTTGCGTCTGTCGATTTCCTGCTCCAGAAAATCCAGTTCTTCCCCGGCCTTTTCTTTTACACTGTCATTTCTGACGCTGTCCATTTTGGCTGCATTTCTGTCACTTTCATTCTTCCGCAAAGAATTCTCTTTCTCTACTTTCCGCTCTTTGTTCTGCCGGATATCTTTTTCTTTCTTTCGACGCTCTGCATTGCATTTTTCCCGCTCAATATCCAGCAGACCTTCTTCATACCTTCCCAAAATATTTCGGGCAAGATTCATGTGATACCGTTCATTGTATTCGCTTTCTTTTTCGGAATATCCATCCACCAAAGTCTTTAGCTTTCCATTTTCTATGGATTTGGTTGAAATAAGGCGTGCATTCTCCTTAATCTGTTCCCCCAATTCTTTCCCCAATGTCTGCTTTTCTTCCAAATCACTCAGGAGGTTTGCAATTTCCTCCTGTACGGCTTCCTCCCGTTCCTCATAGTAAGAAAGAAGGATTGCACCCAACTGCTCTCTGCGTGGTCTGGTGTCCTCTCCCTTTGCCTGAGCTGCCCGCAGCTTTTCAAGAATATCACTATACTCCTTCTTTTCTCTCAAATAAACATCATAATATTTTCTGCAAAGGAACACTCCCAGCTGTTCTTCTGTCTCCCGGATCTTCGTCTCAATCTCCCGGATCACCGTCTGCAGCCTGACCAGTTCCGCCTCGTACCTCTCCTTATCTTTGGAAAGTTGCAGCAGCTCATAGGAATACATTTCATGTCTGGTGTGAAGAAGCTGTTCCTTTAATTCCTCCAGTTCTTTTCCTTTTCTGGCAATCTCCTCCTCCGTGTCCGCATGAAATCCTGCGATTGACTCCCGAAATAATGCAATCTTACTCTCCTGAACCGCCTTCTCCTCTTCCCCGGAAAGAAATTCCTCTGCATAACTTTTTATGGAACGGATTCCTCCAACTTCGTTATCAAAAATGACCTGCCCTTTGAACTGCTCGATGGTATCCCGTCTCTTGATCTTATCCTCGTTCTCATAATACTGTTTTACATAATTGCCAACGATCCGTTCAAATTCCTTGATCCGGCTTCCCTCTTTATCTAACTTCTTTTCAATCGATTCCAGAAACCACTTTTCCGTCAGACTCCTCTCATCCTTACAATCCGAAAAAAGTTCGGCGAGTCCGCCCTCTTTCTGATTGATCTTCTTGATAATATCTTCCCATTCCTTATAGTCAACCCGGTATTCTTTTAACTTATCGAAATACTGTCTCTGCTGGGCAGAATTGTTCATGTCATAGTAAAAAAACTTTGCTTCCCGGTCCTTCTTATATCCCTCAAAAAGCTGCCTGCATGCCATATAGCCTTTGAGATTCATTTCTTTCTTCGTCTTCTCCACCACTGGAAGATTGTGAATGTCCCACATGCATGGCGTACTGTATTCACTGATGATTCCCGTAATCTCCAATGGATCCTGCTGTTCTTCCGACTCATTCTGGTTCCTGCGTACCATAAATCCGTTCATCATCCTGGAGACTCCGCCATCCAGACTCCACTCGACCAGAATAAAGGAAGGCTTTGCCGTTGTAAAAAAGCTCTCAAAGGGACGATCTTCCGTATTCCGGTAACGTTTATGTACAAATGGAGCGGTAAGCATCTGCACCAGAACCGTCTTACCACCACCGTTCTGTAATGAGATCAAGGTGCTCTCCCCATTAAAATGCATCGTCTCATCATTGATCCGGATTGCATTGTTATTGTAATTGACATTGATCAAACGAACTGCATTAATCTTCCCCATTTTCGATCACCCCTAACACTTTCAGCACCCTGCCAAAGTTATTCTCATTTAGTAAATTCCAATCCATAAAATTATCTAACTTCTTCGTTGTCAGCACCATCTCATCCTGCACAACATATTCAATAAGTCCCTGCTTTTCCAAAAAGACTAAAATATTGTGCACAAATCCCTCTTTGGTCGTCTTTGTCTTTCTCCCGGTATCATCGGATTTCAGAGCCTCATAAGCCTCTAACATATCCGAAAATGCAATGCCTGCCCGATCCTGCTCCTCTTCATTCATCTGATCGGCACCCTCCTGTAAACGAACGGACACACTATTCAGCAATTCTCCTACCCGGATATAATCTCTTGTCTTAGAGCTGCTTCCCTGTCCGTCATAAAATTCAATGAGCAGCGTAAGGATCACAAACTGGGACAGATAATAATCCTTATCCGTCGCTCCGGACTTACAGAGTTTTTCCTTTAACTGTGTCTTGGAAAAACCAAGATAATTGTTATTCTCATTCGGTATCAGATAAATGGTGTTACCATACCGCTCAATCCTGCATTCCGCCGTCTCTCCCTGAGACTTTGTCAAATGCTGGATATCCTCGTTTTCAAAATATGCACGGTAAAGACGTTCTTCATTTTCTTCCCGGAGTTCATGATGTTTTAGCAGATAGTAAAATATCTCCTGACTTGTCCGGACTTCATTTACATCAAAAGCCATGTTTGTTTTCCCTCTCTCTTCTACTCATCTTTCATTACAAGTGCAATTCGCACATTTGAGCATCTGAGCTCTTTCATTCTGCCCTGCTCATCCGGTATATCAGAAAATATGATTTTCTCATCCCCTTCTTTTGCAACCAGAATATGTGCGATGCTTTTTTCGGTGTCCATCTGCTCTAAGAGATCCAACACCATCCGGTTCACCTCAAATACTGCCGATCCATCCTCAAAGCTCTGTCTTCTCTCTTCCTGCAACGCGGCAATGTCCAAAACCCTGCCCTTGATCAATTCCACCATAACCTCTTTGAACACTCCTATGGTCGGAATCAGCCGGTCTCTCTTATCGGTATCTTCCGCAATCTCCTTTTGCAGTTCTTCTAATGTAATCTCTCCAGTCTCAAGTGCCCGCTCCAGCAGAAAACCAAGACAACTTTCATACCGTTTTCTTGCTTCTGACCGTTTCCGCTCCTGCTCTGCTTCCCAAGCCTGTTCATCAAAATCAATATCCTCGGTAGAATCCTCTTCCTTCTTTTTTCTTACCGGGCGCTGCAACGCGGAAGCTGTCAGAGGATTATAAATCTTTTCCACATCCTGATTAAAGAGTGGGGAAAGAAAATATGGGAGCCGGTCAAGAGACTCCGGAGCTTCTAAGATCTTATCGTAAACTTCTGTCCGCAGAGAAAAGCGTTTGACCATGGACACCACAGAAAGGTTTTCCAATTCTTTGGTATAGAGATCTTTCAGATCAAAATGACCGGATAAGATCTTCTGATGCTCATCGATAGTCTGGCTCAGATAGGCACTTATAATTTTCAGATTGGCAAGCTTTTCCTCATCTTCTTTACTGAGTTTTTGGATATTAAAATGAATCTCTTCCAGTTCAGCTCGTCGCTCTTCCACCAGATCCCTGTAATTCTCAAACTTGGACTTTGTGTCCAGTACCATATCCATATTTTCATTTAATATCTCCTCATACTGCGTGACAGAGAAGCTTAACGCATTTCTGCGGATATTGATCATGGCAGCATCAATCTTCCGAAGCTGTATCCGCATCTGATTGAACAATTCCTTGATATCCTGTGCTGCTTTATCGTAACTCTGCTTTTCCAGATGCAGCTTAAAAATCATCTCCTGAATGGTGAACCGCAGATTATTCTCTACTTCCAATGTAGAAAGCAGAAGATTATAACCATCCTCGGTAAGCAGATACGATGTTCGCCTCACATCCCCGTCAATATAGACCACCTTATTCATTACATAGCGGATATTGATGATATGATAAGCTTTCTGATCAAAATCGTAGCCATCAAAATTCATGATTTTCCCATCATTAGAAAGGATTGCATTGACAATAAAGTCTCCCATCTCCCTGCATTCATCAAAGCTTAAGGGTTTCATGAAATAAGAACTGTTGAGATCATCCAAAAAGACTGCGATATCATCTAATGTACAAAAATCATCCCGCAGTGATTTTTCCATAATAAAAAGAAGAACTGAAAATACAACATTGATCTGCTCATCCGCCTTGGTCATATAGTATTTATTCCAGCTCGTCTTTAATACAATATTCTGTATGAGGGTAGCGTATAAGCCTACGTTTTTCATTCTTCTCGGAAAATCTTTCAAAAAATCATAGTACACAACTTTATCCCCTTTCACAATCTAAGGAACTGTGGATAAATAACTTATGCACACTTGCGCATGTTATTTATCTACAGCTCCTAACTCACGTTCGTAATCCGTAACAGATAATATTTCCTGCGGCACATACCTTCCGGCCGCTAATATCTTCCCCAATAAAGTTTTTCTTGTATCTGTAAAATCGGAAGCAAAGGATGTGATGTCAATCCGGTTTTGATTCTTCATTTGCGGAAGTGACTGTATCATTTTGTCCTCTTGATCATTCTGCCCGACCAGCTCCGTCTTCTCCATTTGATTCTTCCGCTTCCCTGCCCGACCATCTTCTAATACTTTATCTAACATTCGGTTATAAATCTCCATGCAGGGATCGATTCTTCTATATTCCCGCTGCCGTTTCGCCAGGCTTTCATAAATTGCGATTCCCTCATAATCGAGATCTCCCACATAGAAAAAGTGATTCTCCTCTTCCTTCGGAACAACCATATACGGTTCTGCAAATATCTCAAAATCATCAAATGCCCTTGCAATCCGCTTGCCTCCGCCATAAATCAGTGTTCCAATTGGAATGCCACAAATCCTTTCCTGTCCGCTTAACAGATATTTCCGCATACTGTAAAAGGGATCCAGATTCTCTAAGATCAATATATTCTGAGGTGTTTCCTTAGAAGCTGTATAATACGCCAATGGTTCCGCCGTCCGATAGATATTTAAGAATTCCTTCGTAAGACCACAGTGCTTTAGCACATCTCCAGCAGATACTCCATCATAAGACTTTCCGGATAAGAACTTCTCTTTTTTCCAGATTTCAAAACTACGTTCATTTTCTGAAATGCAGACCGAAAGTTTGTCCCTGTTCTGATTCAGATAGTCACTTAACTGTATGACAAATGCACGTTCTCTGATATAAGTATCGATGTGCTTCAGATAATAGTCGATATCGATTGATGTGCAAATCGTACACCGCAGTTCTTCTATATATTCCGAATCGTCATTCTCAGAAGAAAGCAGCCAGTACCTTGTATATAATGCAGGATACTTTCCGTTCTTCGGAGAACTCTGAATCGGTTTGATCTTCCCGTCACGAATCAGAGCCAGGATATACTCTGCTTCTTCCTGATAGGTTGTGAACCTTTTCCCGGATATGATGTCATTGTAAGTTATTTTTTTCATATGTCTGCTCTCCTGTACCCGCCTCACAGTCGCCTGAAGTTCAACCTCCTTGACCGCATCCGTAAATTTGCGAAGAACCTCCTCATTCGGTATACTCACGATCTCATTTTAGATTCTACCACAAAACTATCTTTTTGAACAGATAAAGAACCGGCTGATTTCTCACTGGTTCTCCACCTGCCAACATAAGCGATATTTCGGCGTTCTTAGCGATACGAAACTGACTTGGATTGATGCATTTTATTTTACTCATAAGAAAAACACTCCCAACAAAATAATTTTGTTAAGAGTGCTTTCATATCATCTTAATGGAACTAATCTCCTCCGCAGAGATTCACTTCATTTTTTTTATTTTCCCACTATCTACAAAATATACTTCATCACACAAAGTATCAATATCTTCCTTGTTATGACTGGCAAGTAAAATGATTTTGTTTTCATTTTTATATTGCAAAATCAATTTCCGAATCAATTCTACACCTGCCTCATCTAATCCATTCATCGGTTCATCTAATATTAAAATATTGGGATCTTCCATTATCGCTTGTGCAATACCCAAACGTTGTTTCATTCCTAATGAATACTTTCCAACCTTTTTTTTTGAATAAGGATCCAGACCCACTAGTGAAATCGTTTCCATGATTTTTTCTTTTGAAATTTGATTTTTGATTTTTGCCAGATAATCTAAATTAGTAAAAGCTGTTTCATACCAAAGAAAGCCAGGCTTTTCAATTAAAGCTCCCAAACTCTGTGGAAAATCATTCTCCTTACCTAATATTTTACCCTCAACAATTACTTCACCACTATCTGCACGTAAATATCCACAAATCAACTTAAACAGAACTGTTTTTCCCGAGCCATTACGACCCACAAAACCATAAATACGATTGTCATATAACTCCAAATTAATTTCATCCAATATTTTTTCTTCTTTAAAACATTTATTTATATTTTTCATTTCTATCATTTTTTTCATGTATCAAACCTCCAGATTGTAACCTATACTATTAGCACTGATATCCTGCCGTTCACACAAGTCGCTGAGTTTTTCTCCTGAAAATTCAATTTTATTCTTGATTATCCGTAATCTTAAATATATATTCAACGCCTGAATTACCACATAGTTTTAAATCAAAAATAAATACTGTAATCAGTACAATCACTATTTGTATAAGCGTTGCCAAGCTAATCAAATACCCATCTTTCCCGTACTGTAATCTGCTAAACCCATACATTCCCCAAGAAAAAGGATAATAACAAGGAGAAACTCCATATGTGTTTACCAATCGATATCCTACTCCTTCTAAAAGTATAACTATTATTGCTGATAATGTAATTTTTTTTGATAAAAGCCAAATTATAATCCCTATTTCATAAAGAAATAATGCATGTAACAGCAACGTTATCCAAGCATTAACAGATATAGCAGATTTATTAAACACTCCTATCGCCACCATCATCCCTAAATAAGTAGCTGATAACCGTACCAGATTATTTAATTGCATTCTTTTCCACCAGTGAGATATTTTCTGAAACCGATACATAGCCATTTTTCCAATTGACAACTCTTGATCTGATTGAAAATAAGAAAAACCCCACACCGGAAGAAACATCATTACCCATAGCACTTGTTCTGTATCTGTCATACTATTAGTTTTTTCCACAAAAAATTCCAATGGATTTCCATAATTAACACAGAAATACCTCACAATAAATGCAAAATAAATTGTATATGCTATTGAAAATAATTTTTTATTCATTATCTATCCCACTTTCTAATACAAATTCTGTATTTGGTAATAACGTTTCACCTATAATAAAAACTATGTAGATCAGTATCACAAAATACATGACAGAAAAACCTGTAGAAGAAATATCTAAATTATATCCAATCGGGAAAAAAGCATTGTGAAAAATACCATATTTTTTTAAAAAAACAGGCAGGAACACATCCTGTGCATCCATCAATACAGCCAATGCATGAATCACAGCTACTGAAATAGTTCCATATGCCTTCTTATGAATCAACATATTTAAAGTATACATAATTGAAACCAAAAAAACAGTATATAATACAACTAAAATGAATGTGAAACATGTCGATCGAATGGGTGAAATGTCCGCTAACGTAATATCGGGCGGGAAAATCTCATATCTATCCATGTCCTTAGTATATGTTTTCATTATTCTTAGCATGAATTGACTCCAACGATTTTCAGGGTATCCTTTTAAACAAAAAGGAAGCATACTTATTATTAGTACCCAAATATAATAGCATAGGCTTATCCCTATAATATATAACCAATTTGTCAAATACCATTTTTTTCTTCCTATTCGATGAATCACGGAAAAAGAACCGGAATCAATGAACGGAGCATCTGCAAATACTATAAGCGCACCAATTAATAACGTCAATGCATTCCCTTTTCTTGAAAAATTTAATATAAATGCCTCACAAATATTAACTGTATGATTTCCTACTAATGCCGAATAGCAAATCGCTGTTTTTAACGCTATAATCCCGCCAAATACAAATCCAATAATGCAATTTTTTTTTAAATAGTGTTTTTTTATTTGTAATCTGACAAGATGCAATATATTTTTAACATTTTCCATCCTTCACCTGCTTTCTGAATACTATCAATATGATTAAATCAAGTAGTGCAATATAAATGATGAACATAAAAAATGGTAGTATTAGCGGATATTCATTACCTACATCATAACGTAACATATATCTCGGATTTATTGCCATCAAAATTCCATTTTTCCAATTTAAGAAAAATAACAATTCGTATATAATATAAGGTATTATAAATGCCACATACCTGTTCTTAACAAATAATGAAATCAATAACGTTAATTCTGCCCACATAATGCCAAACAGTATTAGCAAAACTCCTTTTAATGCAATCAACAAATATCCATTCCATTCATACATAATGGAACCCCATGCTAATTTCTCAAGTACCGCAGTATGATATTCCTTTGTCGTACCAACTCCCACAAAAGAAACCGGAATCAACAAAAAAATATAAGGCACTATCATCGTGATTGCACCCGATAAACCAGTGAAAAATATCTTTTGCTTTATGTATTTCATGGGCGTTGAACGAATAAGCTCATATTTCAAAAAACCACTATTTCTTTCATCAAGAAGAGAAAAACCAAAAGCTATTCCCGGAAACAAACCTGCCAACTGAGTGAATATCGATAAAGCAAAAACATTGCACACCAAAGACTGTGCATCTATTATTGTTGTTCCAAATAAGTAATTGCTAAAAAAACTTTCATTCACACATAATTCAAAAAAAAGAACTAAACTAATTAAAATAATCAGTCCAAGCATTCTAAAATTAAATATGGAGTTTTTTAATAAATATTTAATCATTTATAGTTACCTTTCATTTACTACATTATATAACATATCCCCTGTC
>CAJOPP010000059.1 GCA_905236365.1 uncultured Lachnospiraceae bacterium | reverse complement strand
TCACCTGAAGAAATCAGCTTACTCGTCAATAGTTTCGACACCTCTTTTAGATGCGGTTTGCGGGATAAATGTATGACTCTGATGGCAGTTCAGACAGGCTTAAGAGCCGGGGACATTGTTTATCTTAAAAAAGATGAAGTCAAATGGGATAAAAACACCATTGAAAAAATACAGTCGAAAACCGGAGTTCCGGTAATCGTTCCGATTACTGATCAGCTTAAATTTCTTCTGTTGGATTATTTTAAGAATGAAAGGCCGCAAAACGACTCTGAATATATCTTCATAAACACACGTACAAACAGTCCGTTTAAAAATGCATCCATAATGACAGCGATTGTGAATAAGCAGTTCAAAAGAGCAGGCATTATTACCAGAAATAAAAAATCGGGAGCTCACTCTTTAAGACATTCGCTCGCAACAAATATGCTTAAGAAGAACACTCCTTTACCAATAATAACAGGAGTTTTAGGCCATACAACAATGGATACCACGATGAAATATATTTCTGTCGATATCGAAGGCCTGCGGTCTGTATCTCTGGAGGTCAACTGTGAATAAGGAATTTACCGGCATTTTCAAAGAGGAATTCGAAAGATTCATTGAATTTAAAAAGGCTCAGGGCGTTTATAAGAATATCGATGAAAAACTTTTGTACGATTATCTTCACATCAATCGCTTCCTTGATTCATATGATCTCAACGAGATTATCATCACCAAAGAAATGTTTGATGCCTATATGAACGAAGAAGTCGCTCATCTTTCTCAATCAACCAGGCATCACCACGAGTGCAATTTTCGACAATTCTCAAAGTTTCTGAAAAATCAGGGTTATGAAAATATTTATATCCAGTATGATACTGTCGTCAGGATGCCCAGAGACTATATCCCGTATGTTTTCTCCAAAGAAGAAATGGCAAGAATATTCAGTGTGATCGATGGTCTAAACGGTACAAGTAATAAAAACAGTGCAATATTCTATCAGACATTCATAAGATTACTTTATGCGACAGGATTGAGACTTGGCGAAGCACTGGATCTGAAAATTGAAGATGTGGATCTGGAAAACAATATTCTTACAGTTAATGCCGGCAAAGGAAATGTTTCAAGACTTGTACCGTTCAAAGCTTCATTGTCCGAAGTCCTTAAAAAATACTACGGCATCTGTCACAGACCTGACGATATTTATTTCTTTGAATCACCCAACAAAGGAAAACGGTGCGGAAGCAGCATCAGCAACGCATTTAGAAACCGTATATTGCCCAAAGCGGAAATTGACCGCCACAAATTCAGCAAAGGAAGAGGCGCCTGCATACATTCATTGCGTCACACGTTCGCCTGCCATTCTCTGGATCAGATGATAAAGGAAGGAAAAGATCCGTATTGTGCATTGCCCTATCTGAGTTTTTATTTAGGCCATACCAGTATCGTTAACACCGAAATCTATCTGAGGCTCACTTTGGAAAGGCATGACGAAATTACCGACGCCGGCCATTACATTTACAAAGAAAGCCTGGGAGGTATACATGAATAGTTTTTCCAGATTGATCAGTTCTTTCTTTAACGATTATTTAATCAGGCAGAAAGGTTACAGTCCCAATACTTTAAAATCCTATCGGGACAGTTTTGTCTCACTTATCGGATACATGGACACCGTTAAGCACAAGAAACCCGATTCCATAACTGTAAAAGATCTTGATTATGAAACGATAAACAGCTTCCTTGATTGGCTGGAAAAGGAGAAAAACGTCACCGTATCTACAAGGAACAACCGTCTCGCTGCGATTAAATCCTTTTTTAAATATGTAGGATTTCATGAACCTCAATATCTCGATATTTCTTCTTCGGTCAGAGAAATCGGCAAAAAGAAAACTGTAAGTGAACCGGTGAACTACCTGACAATACCGGCAATAGAACATTTCTTTAATTCTTTTAATTTTAACGACAGAAAAGAGTTGAGAGATTTATGTATTATTCTGCTTCTTTATGAATCCGGCGCCAGAGTATCCGAACTCTGCAGCATCAGAAGAAATGAACTTCGAACGGAAAAACCATATAATCTGATTTTACATGGCAAGGGCAATAAGGACAGATTAGTTCCTGTCGATCCGGCCGTTATA
>CAJOPP010000058.1 GCA_905236365.1 uncultured Lachnospiraceae bacterium | reverse complement strand
TTTAATTTCCATCTACACAGCATCTGTGTTCAATAGTTTATCGTTTCACTAGTTTAAAATCCTCTTAATGACTTTTAAACAGTCACCGAGTGTGGCGTACGTCTGAACGGTAACGAACTGTTACCAAAGTATTCTTCAATTTTGAAATATCCTTGCAGATTCCCTATAGATTATATATAATAAGATGATGTTGTTATTAACAATTCAAAATGTACAACACATCAAAAGCAAACATGATTCAAAACAGAAAGGATGAAAGAATAACAAAATGAAAAATAACGAAATACCAATAGATGGCGAACCAGAAAATAATCAATGGACTGAACACATCCCATCTCCAGACAATGAAGACACACTATGGGGAGAGGAACTGGATGAATACCTTGACTACATTGACAATCTCAATCCAGAAAATAAACAAGCTACGCAAGAAACAATGGACGACTGGGACGATTTAAAAGATTTAGAACCTTATGTAGAACTGGGCATATATAAACAATCCGAAAGTTCAAAAAAATATCGGAGCACTGGAAAAATCAGGGTCACCACTCCGATCATTACTATTTTATTAATTTTGATTCTCGGTAGCATCGGTTTTACAATCATACATTTTACGGATATCTTTAATGGAGATTCCAAAAGCAAGCAGCAAATAGCGTCTTCTGAGCAGCCGGTAACAACGAATGAGCCCACTACAGAGGAAGCCACCACAGAAGATCCATACGGACCTTATGCAACAACTGATTACACCATTCATACACCACATGTAACAGAACAAACAATAGTATTTGACAGCAATTCATACAGTTTGAAATATGCCGGTGAAGCGGCAACGACAAACTCCGGAGAAGAAACAACCGAGGAACCTACTCTGGAAGATCTTTACCCTGCTATTACTCTGACCCCGGTTGATGGTTCCCTCAATGCAACAGAACCAGATCCTGATAATCTTGCCGAAACCCAGCAGCTGACTAGTCGCTATATGGTATTGGTAGACTTATCAGATGATTCTATTGTTGCCAAAAGAGACAGTGATGTTATAGTCAATCCGGCTTCGATGACTAAGATTTTAACAGTACTTACTGCATCCGATGTCATCGAAGATCTGGATGATACCTATGTCATCACCCAGGAAGAGATCCAGTATGCATATTCGCATGACTGTAGTGCGGTAGGTTTTTTAGAAGGTGAGACCGTTACCGTAAGGGATCTGATTTATGGAACGATTGTATGTTCCGGTGGAGATGCTGCAGTAGGTCTGGCAAATTACTGTTATGGCAGTCATGAAGCCTTTGTAGAGAAAATGAATGAAAAGGTGGCAGATCTTGGTATCAGCGATACCGCACACTTTACTAACGTTGTGGGAATCTATGACGAAAACCTGCATTGTACTATGGAGGATATGGCTGTGATTCTTGCAACAGCCGTCCAGAATGATCTTTGCAGAGAAGTACTCTCTACACGGATCTATACAACAACTCCGGATCCTAGTTTTCTCCCTGACTCAGAGAAAAGCAAAGAATCCGACACCGCCTCTACGGATGAAACCACAGGAGAACAGACGGATGCTTCTACCAATGATACTGCAGATGGAGAAACAGAAACTTCCACGGATGATAGTACAGAAGAAGAAACACCGGAATCCATTCTTCTTGTTGCAACAAAAGGAATTGAGATATCAAATTGGTTTATGCGCCGAATCGAAGACAGACAGACCGGTGGCGAGGTACTTGGAGCCAAGACCGGTTTTGTAAATGCCTCCGGCTCTTGTGCCGCAAGCTATTTTAAGAGTACTTCCGGAAAGGAGTATATCTGTGTAACGGGAGATACTTATAGCTCATGGCGATGCATCTTTGACCATGTAAGCATTTACCGCTCTCTCACAAAATAATTATCAAAGAGGCTGGTGCACTACATAATTTCCATACAATATCGCATATTTTAACCATTCGTATCTATTCAGTAGCAATGTCAGTAACTTAAGTTTTTCGTATGCATCCCACAGTTAATAATGCGAGATGCTGCCAAAACAGTTGCAATCATTCATTGTCCGATATTGTATGCAAATTTTTAGTGCAACAGCCTCTTTTTTCAGAAGCATATTTTCATCTTCGATTCACTTATGTTCCACTAATTGTTGTACGAGTTCTTCCGGTATATTGCCATTATGAGCATCTCCATATTCTAACAGACGGTAGAATATCTCCTTTCTTCGAGCAGTGGAATCCACCTGTTCTAAAATATAATCCCGAAACCCGCCAAGCGTTTCAATCATCTCTCCATAATAATCAGGAACACTACTTCGGATTTTGTCCTTTACATAAGAAACCGCTGCCGGACTTTGTCCACCGGAGGAAATAGTAATTAGCAAATCCTTATTCCGAATCATTGCAGGAAAAATAAAAGAACATGCCTCCTTTATATCCACTACATTGATTGGAATGTGTCTTGCCTTACACAAATCTGATATATGAAAATTCAAAGTCTCATCATTTGTTGCAGCAACAACAAAATCCATTCCTTCTATATCAGTATCCTGAAATTCACGCTCTACACATTCCAGATATTCTCCTGATAAAGCATGTAATTCTTCACAAATCTCCGAAGCAATAACTTTAATTCCGACCTCAAACCCAAGCAGGATTTTCACCTTATGAAGTGCGATTCTTCCACCACCGATTACCAGACACTTCATCCCTTTGACATCCACCATAAACGGAAAATATGCCATCTATGCCTCCTCCTTCTCTCTCTCATATATTTTCCCAAGCACCTGGGCAAATTGTTCGCTATCTAAAATGTCTTTCAAATAATAAGTCATTTTCTGAAACCACTCTTCCTGATACCGTTTCTCCATTTTCTCCTTAAAATCCCGAAGGTATAGTTTTTTCTGTACCTCTTCCACACACTCATCCAAAATTTGTCTGGCCTTTTCCAACTCTCCCTGCTTGATATTGCGGTTTTCCTTAGCAATCGCCTTGAAATGATCAATATCCAATCTGGTGACACCAGTCAGTTTACAAATATCCTTATCAATATCGTATGGAACCGCCAGATCGATCAAAAGTTTTCCAGGCTGGTCTCCTCTGTTTCTTTCAAACTCTTCCAATGTTAATGTGTAGTGTGGGCTTGCCGTAGCACTCACAACAGCATTCACCTTGGAAAGATAATCATATCGCTCTTTAAAATCGACCCATTCCATATGTTCTGACATGAAAATTTCATCCTGATTGTGATGAGTTCTCTTTGTTCCGAGCACCATAATTCCCTTTGCAATCAGATCCTTCGCCACCACAGAACCAATCTTACCGGTCGCACCAATGACTAATACCTTATATGGTTCTTTTGTACCACTGCACTCTGTATACAGATAATCTTCAATCGTATTAGCTGTCAATGTTCCGATCGATAATGGAGTATTGGAAAGTTTTGTATTGGACTTCGAAAGCTTTGCACAGTTGAAAGCTCCCTGAAAAATAATATTCAACTCACTGTTTGTGTATCCTCCATTGTTTGCCAAAAGATACGCTTCCTTAACCTGATGCAGAATTTCATCCTCTCCTAACACCATGGAGTCCAGACCGCAAGTCACTTTATACAAATGTTGTGCTGCTTTCCTGTCAGCATAATACAATCCATATTTTCGAATATACTCTAACGATACCTGTTTATGCTCTGACAAGGCACATTCTACCTTTTCCATGGGATTGTCGTCTTTGGTCTTCTCTCCTTTCGTAAAATAAATCTCACTTCGATTACAGGTTGAAATTACAACACCTCCACTTATCACATTCTGATCCTGTAATTGTTGCAAAAATCTTCCTTGTTCCTCACGATTGAAAGCAAATTTTTGTCTGATATCTAATGGTACTTTTCTAAAGCTTATGCTTATGCAAAACATATATTTTCCTCACTATTTCTTTTACTCAAAATATTTCTGCACACTTACAGACAATATATCATTATCATGTGCTTACTGATTTGCCGCCACCTCCATCCCAATGAAAGGGATTTTGCAACTGACATTGGCTTAGAAGTTATTTGGATGGATTGGTACGGAATTTCATCTTTTAAGCCACCACTTAAATAATGTTTATATAATGAAAAGCTTACACTTTGCAATCCCAATCGCAAAGCGCAAGCTTTTCATTTTTGTTCATTACTTAACCGTAACTTTTACTTTCTTGTAGATACCATTCTGAGCGTAGATATATACATAACACTTACCTTTCTTCTTTGCTACAATTTTACCGCTCTTTGAAACAGTCGCCACATTTGTATTGGTTGATTCATAACACAACTTACGATGTGATTGAATTGTTTTCTTACCTGCTACCTCTTTTGCAGATAATTTCTTGCTCTTCTTCACGTTCAGTTTTACAGATGACGGTTTCACTGATAACGACTTGGCTACCCCATACTTTCCTCCGTCTGTCACCGCATGAATTGTTTTTGATGCAACAATTGTAACTTTCTGACCATCAACAATCTTATATGCACAAACAATATATTTATAGTAGGTTGCCTTGTTCAGTTTTGTATGTGTAAATGTAGTTTTACTTCCATTCTCAATTGTCTTGATCAATTTCAGTGAATTATTCTTACCACACTTACTACCGTAAATCATATATCCATCTGCATCTTTAATCTTCTTCCATTTCAGTTTAACCGATGACTTGGTCTGCTTTACTGATCTGGCAAGAAGGAGTGCATATGAAGATCCCTTCACATCACTGTCACTCTTTCGAGTTTCAAGAGACTGTTGTGTCACAAGCAGAGTATCAGCTGAACCATTATATTTTTGTACAAGTTCCGCTGCCTGTGTTGCACCTTCCGGTGTAATTCCCAACTCATTCGCTGCTTGTTGTACATCATCTGCTGTCATGACGCCTTCTGTACCAACCGGATTTTGTAACTCAATTCCACCTATACCATTTGGATTTTCCACAACTCCGGAAACCCCTGAGTTGCCTTGTATATCCGTTCCACCTGCACCATTCTCATTCGTCTGGGATTGACCCGGATTCTGATTATCGATTGTCTGACCACCCGGTATCTGACTACCCGGTATCTGACCATCTGATGTTTGATTACTTGGTATCTGATTATCTGGAATCTGACCACCCGGTATCTGACCACCTGTTGTCGGATCACCTATTGTCTGATTGCCCGTTGAAGGGTTGTTCGTTGTCTGACCGCCTGTCGTCGGATCACCTGTTATCTGACCACCTGTTGTCTGACCGCCTGTTGTCGAGCCGCCTGTTGTCTGACCACCTGTTGTCGGATCACCTGTTGTCTGACCACCCGTTGTCTGACCACCCGTTGAAGGGTTATTCGTTGTCTGACCATCCGATGTCGATCCACCCGGTATCTGTCCGCCCGTTGTCGGATCACTCGGTGTCTGGTCACTCGGTGCCTGGTCACTCGGCGTCTGGTCACTCGGTGTCTGGTCACTCGGTGTCTGAT
>CAJOPP010000057.1 GCA_905236365.1 uncultured Lachnospiraceae bacterium | reverse complement strand
TCTGCTCTTTTGTTTCATCCTCATCCGTATCGGTTTCTTCTACTTCTACAACTGTTGCTGCCGCAGTAATTGTGGAACCGCCAATTGGTGCTATCCCGGACCATTCATTATCTTCTACTACTTCACCATTTACTGTAAATTCTTTCAGTTCATATCCTTCTTCTGCTTCCGGTGTTAAAACAAGCATTTCTCCAGGTAAGTAATATCCGGCACCATTTACGAATGCACCTTCTGTACTGACATCCTGAACAGCTACATTTCCTCTTTCAACATCAATACTTCTAATTTCAACCATGTCTGTTCCGTAATTGTTACCATTGATCACATATAATTTGTTATCAGCTGTCGCCGCAAATGTTGTGTCTCCACATAGTTCAGATTTAGCAAACGCATATCCTGTTGTCTCATATTGATCCTTTTTAACGTTATAGCTAAAAGTATCTCCCAATTTCTCCACTTTCAGCCCTGTATAGATTACACCATCTTTCACAAGTCCAATGGATGTATCATAGTAGGCAACAGTTGTTTTCTTTTTATTACTATTCTCATAGGTAAAATCCTTATACCCGTACGCATCACCAATATTCGCTTCTGAAACTGTAAATTTCTCACCATCAAAAATAATATTGGAAGGTATATCTGTCCCTTTTCCTGTACTTCCCAATGTAATCACAAGTTTGTCGTCAACCTGAATCGCCTTTGCAAAACATCTTCCTTCCGGAAGTTCCAAATCCATTTTTTCAAAAGTACCTGAATTTTCTTTTATTTCAGCTTTATAAACCTGCTTAGAAGCTTGTTCCTTACTTCTATCAAACCCGCCAAAAATATAAAGGTTTCCATCATAAACGGTCAATGTATATCCGTCAAGATCTGTAATTTCATCCGGAATTTCTTCCACGAACGACCACTTACCCTCATTCCGTTCATCGTCATTCTCTTCCTGAATATCCTGATTATCTACACTATATGCTGCAAGAATTGTCTTTTCAGAGTATCCTGCATCCAGCTTCACTGCCGTATAGATTGTATGATTGCTATACACATAATCGGTTACTGCCTCGATTTCATAATCTAAATTATGAATAAATTCATCGCCAAACATATTTTGGTTATACTGACAGTCTGCGAAATCAAACGACATTTCGTTCGTGCCCTCATTATTCTCATCATCAGATTCTTCATCTTCCTCTTGACGCTTCAAAAAGAATTTCTCCATGTCTGCAGAGTAAACTCCCCCATCCTCATTAATATAGAAGAGTCTCTGACCATCAGATACCACACCTCCGCCATATATGTTAAAATCACCCGTTGTCCCATTACAAAATCCTTCACCCGTGGCAACAAAAAAGTTTTCTGTTAATGTTACTTCTCCTTTCTGAACTTGAACTTCGATTAAAGTATTTTTATAAGATGAAACATCTACGTCAATATTTTTATCGTCGATATTAATTGGCTGCACTTTTTTCCCATCAATTGTTACAACAGAATCTTTTAAATTATAACCGGAAATATGAAGAGTACCATTCTCTTTCTCTTCCAATTTTTCCAATGTGATTTTGGGGTCTCTAATATTGGTAAAATCCAGCACACCACCTGTAACTGTGAGATCCTTAAGTGCATCTACCTTACGAACACTACCGATGATTCTCCCTTTTCTATCCAGAACATCTTCTTCCGGATAAAGACCTGCAACTGTTGCAACAGCACCTGTTACATACGGTGTTGCCATAGATGTTCCATTATAAAAATCATATTTTCCAAATGCCTGCTCTTTTACATTTTCCTTGCTGATACCAAAATCATCCACATATACTTCGTAGTCTCCATCTTTCCCTACTGTCAACGTAAACTTTAATGCCCTTTTCTTTTCCGTCTTTGTAGCAGATGCAACCTTTTGCATAAAATGATTCCAGTAATTTTCTTTGCCGAAAAAAAGTCCATCAAAAAAAATTTCCGATTTTTCATCATATCTTCCCTGATCATCCAAAGTAGAATCGGAAATATCAAACCGTCCACACCTGGAATTCCTATCAAATTTGTCTTCGGGACCGTTTACTCTTATCATCGCACTAGCGTATGTTGACGTATTAGATATTGCAACATCATATGGAATATATAATTCATATAAATCATCTTTCTTAGCACCCGTGATAGACCATTTAAAAGCTGCACTCTTATTGGTCTTCTCTCCAAAAAAAACATCCTTTGACAATTCGACCTTTGCCTCACCTATCCCTTCGCTATTATTCATCCCATATTCAAAAACGTTACCTTTTACATCATCTGTATCTGAGACTTCTTCATCCTTTTCCAATATCTTTTTGTCAGCTGAATCCTTCTCCTCACTCTCCCCTGTCTTTGAATCAACATTCTCGATATATCCATCATTATCCAATACCTGCACAAGCGAAACACCTTCAAAAGATTCATATCTCTGACACAATGCCTGCTTGTCCTCATAGATACCGGGATTAAATGTATTATAAACAACCGAAGAAAGAATATCCGTTCCCGGTGCAGCCAGATCTACTGTTGTTTTACCATAACTAGCAAACGTTGCCAATTCATCATTTTCATTGGATGCCGTGACAGAAATAATATATGGGCTGTCAATATTCGCTGGCGAAAGAAATGTCTTATCGTTATCAAACCGGTCATTTCCTACAGCACAAACCGTAACTGCACCATTTTCCCCAACCAGGTCAATCATCTCTTTAAAAATATCATCATATTCTCTATAGAAATGAGAACCCCAGGAGTTATTGACTGCCACAATATTGACTCCTTCGCGCTGAGCCTTGTATATATAGTTATATGCTCCAATTGCCTCAATGGCGGAACCCAATCCAATATTATCAAAAACCTTAAGTGACATGATCTTGACATTAGTTGCAACACCTGCAATACCCTTCTGATTATTTGCAGTTGCTGCCAGAATGCCGGCACAATGGGTTCCATGCCCTTGATCATCCATCGGATCATCATCTTCATTAGCGAAATCATAACCATGCTTGCCCTTAAATGTTTTAGAAATCTGCGTATTAGTCCATACAACATCTTTGAGATCTTCATGCTCATAGTTGATACCGGTATCTATCAACGCAATTACCTTTTCTTCTTTCTCTTTAGATGTATTCAAAGTGTCTGCCTGTACATCACAATCAATTGTTCCCCCATTCTGTCCTTGATTATCCAGAGCCCACTGATACTTGAAATACTGATCATCCGTACTCTTTATATGAAGTTTGTAGTTCGGTTCCGCATACTGAATATTACTGTCTTCTTTTAACTTATTGATCAACTCTTCTGTCGAATATTTCTCCGATCTGACAAGGGAGATTTTAAATCCTGTTTCACCTTTTTGAGAAAAACTTTTAATCGACTTTTCATCCACATCTTTCTGAGCAAAATCATAAGTCTCTACGATTTCCACATCCTCAAGAATCCCCTTTCCTGTCTGAAATGTCTTCGCATTCACCTTTGAATCTATATACTGAATAATAGCCTCCCCTTCCACATATATTTCCTGATCCTTTGCATCTTCCTGCTTATCTCTTTCAATGATGCCTGCATTGACACTTACCGGTGAAGCAAGAACCATACTCGTAACAAGCATGAAAGCTAATGCTTTGTTCCTCTTATTTTTCATTTTGATACCTCCTATATAAATCACCTGCTAATTGCGAGAATTATTTTGAATATAGCATACCACAACTTGCCTTTCAATGATATGGCATATTAAAAATTTTTTAAAAGTAACAGTGCGTTACAGTTCACTCGTTAGCCAGTAACAGTCACCAAGTGTGGTGTACGTCTGAACAGTAACAACAGTGCTTACAATTCACTTGCCAGTCAGTAAACAGCAGGGATGGCTGACCACTGAACTGTTACTATTTTTTATGCATACATTTCTTTCTCACATCATATGATGTAAAAATAAATGGAGTAGTAAATTATGCTGAATAACATTTGGGGAATCATGTTATTAGTTGGAATTATCACAGCGGCTTTTACCGGAAATCTGGAAAATGTCAGCAACGGTATTTTAACCTCTGCCAGAGATGCTGTTGATCTGCTGATTGTCATGCTCGGTGTGATCAGTATGTGGAGCGGGTTCTTATCCATCGCAGAAGGCTCCGGACTCACCAGACGACTGACTGAAAAAATGCAACCTCTTATGCGTTTCTTTTTTCCGGATCTCCCGGCGGAGCATCCGGCAAACTCCTATATCTGTTCCAATTTTATCGCCAATATTCTGGGTCTTGGATGGGCATGTACACCTACCGGTATTGAAGCTATGAAGGCATTAAAATCTCTTGAAATTGAACGGGGCAACTCCGGTTCCATTGCCAGCAATGAAATGTGCACCTTTCTGCTTTTAAATATTTCCTCTTTACAACTGATTCCCATCAATATGATTGCTTATCGTACACAATATGGCAGCCCTACTCCCATATCCGTAGTCGGTCCTGCGTTAATGGCAACTGCACTGACAACGATTGTTGCTGTGATCCTATGCAAACTCCTGATCCATAAAACAAGATTCTGATTTCTGAGAATCTTCGTCTAACATGAATGCTCATCGTTCTTTCCGAAGGATGCTTCGTACCAAAATACACTTTGTGATAACTATGACAACGGTTGCTATCGGAGATTGCTGCTTAATTTTTGCGTATCTATTCAGCAGAGCCAAACAATAACGTTTTTCTATTACCCATGAAAAACCGGGAGAAAGGAGAAATATGCAATTACTGAATTTTCTATCCATCTTATTAATTCCATTCGTTATCTTCTATATCATAATCTATGGACTTCTTCAAAAGAAACCCATTTTTGAACTGTTTATAAAAGGTGGCAGACAAGGGTTTCATACAGTGTTCGAGATTGCTCCTACCATTGTCGGACTTTTGGTTGCAATTGGCGTTTTCCGAAATTCCGGGGCTTTGGATATTCTTTGCAACTTTTTAACTCCCCTTGGTACTTTCCTGCATCTTCCCTCTCCAATCCTGCCTTTGTCTATTCTCAAAATGTTTTCTGCTTCCGGTGCAAACGGTCTTCTCTTTGATCTGTTTAAGACCTATGGAACCGATTCTTATATCGGATTTACTGCATCCATTCTGCTTAGCTGCACCGAGACCTTATTTTATACCATTTCTGTTTACTGTATGAGTAT
>CAJOPP010000056.1 GCA_905236365.1 uncultured Lachnospiraceae bacterium | reverse complement strand
TTTTCCACCGCGGCATTTTTCTCTTCATAGAGGATGAGCTGTTCCTGCATCTCACGAAAACTGCTATAGAAGTTTTTGCCGTAAACAGATTGGTCTTTCTCTTCTTTTTTTAATTTATAATCCGGTATATATATATGATAACCGTTCTCATCTATGGCTCCGACATCCATATAATCATCTGTGCATCTGGACATATTTTTCTTAAGTAATTTTGCATTAATAAAAGACTTGATCGCTGCATAGATCACAGCAAATATGGGCACACCGATGATCATACCAAATATGCCGAACAATCCGCCAAAGAAAGTAATTGCAAAAATAACCCAGAATCCGGTTAGTCCGGTGGACTCTCCCAATATCTTGGGGCCCAATATATTACCATCAAATTGCTGCAGCAATATGATAAAGATAGCAAAATATACACTGTTGAGCGGATGTGACGGATCCACGATAAACACCAGTATAATGCTTGGTATGGCGCCCAGATAAGGCCCAAAAAACGGAATGATATTGGTCACACCGATGATCACACTGATCAAAGCGGCATAGGGTGTTTTCATTAAAGAGGTTCCGATAAAACAAAACATCCCGATGATGATCGAATCCAAGATCTTACCACTCAAAAAACCTGTAAAGGTTCTGTTTGTAAAACGAAAATTATTTATGATAATGTTTGCAGTATTTTGGGAAAATAATGCATATGTAATTTTCTTGGCCTGAGCAGCAAATTTTTCTTTGCTGGCAAGCAAATAAATAGAGATAATAAAGCCGATGATTACATTCCATAACACTTTCAGAATATTGATCGTGCTGACAGAGATGGTTTTGATCAGATTACTGGTCTTGTTAAATAACAGATCATTCATCCATTTTTCAAGCTCATCAGAATAATTATCAACCGTTTTGATGATATAATCTCCCACATCGGGGTATTCTGCCAACATTTTATTCAGCCAGTTCACAAAATTATTCACATAATGATCAAAGTTTTTGACCAGATTGAGTAAACTGGGAACAATCTGTGACAACAACATGGATATCAAGGTATAAACTATGAAAATCAATAAGAAAACAGAAGTCAAAATACCCATTCCGCGAATAAAATTTTTACGACGAGATGAATCTTTCCAGTTCAGTTTGTTAAGAAAGGGAATCAGAATATGATATTCTATAAAATTTAAAACCGGCGTTAATATATAGGCTATGATGATTCCAAATAAGACGGGCATGAGAATTCCTATCAGCCCATGTATGCTTTCTTTCAATTTGTAGCCGTGAAACATTAAATAATATAAGCAAAAGCTTGCAATAATGATCAGAAATGTTGCTAAGCCCCATTGAAAATATTTATTGTTCTTATTAAACTTCATGTAAGTCCATCCTCTCTCTATTAATGAAGTTCCACATCTATTATAATACACGGAAAAACTTAATATCACAAGCCTATACGAAATAAAATTATAGGAATTTTTAACTGTTCGGAAGCTAATGCTGCGAAGCAGAGCTTTACGAATGGTTCAGAATAGCTACTTGTGTTTTATAAACAAAAAGACTAAAATATATGTAGTTATGAATCAACTAAAAATCTGCTTCGAGAACTGAATCAAGAGAACCCCGGCGTCAAAAACGCATGTTTACAGCTATTCAAAGAAGCGATATAAAAGATTGGAAGGTATTTTATGGCAGTTACGAAACCTGATAATTACCACGAGGAACAAAACAAACAAAATATATTAAAAATGCGTGCGGTTCTGGATACACTGCCGGATTTCTGCCGTTTATTTTTTCGAGGTATCGAGCAATATACTTCTGCCAGAACAAGACTGGCTTATGCTTATGACATACGTGTATTTTTTGAATATTTACATGAGAGAAACAGTGTTTGTGCCAAAATGGAGATTCGTGATTACCCGTTGTCAATTCTGGATCACATTACAAGGGTTGATATAGAGGAATATTTGGAATATATTTCATACTATGAAAAAGACGGCAAGGAATTCACAAATGATGAACGGGGGAAATCCCGTAAACTCGCATCCCTGCGAAGTTTTTATAACTATTATTTCGAGAATGAAATGATTGGAAAAAATCCGGCTGCATTGGTCCCCATGCCTAAAAGACATGAAAAAGAAATCATTCGATTAGAACCCAATGAGGTGGCTATGCTACTGGATCAAGTGGAGGATGGCACAAAGCTCACCAAAAAGGAACTTGAATATCACAAAAAGACAAAACTGCGGGATGTTGCCATTCTCACACTCTTACTGGGCACAGGTATTCGTGTATCGGAATGTGTTGGTATCGATCTGCAGGATATCAATTTTGATGAAGGTGGAATCAAAATTCGCAGAAAGGGTGGCTATGAAACCATTATATATTTTGGAGATGAAGTCGAGACTGCTCTTCTTGATTACCTTGAAGAGCGAGAACACATTATCCCGGCAGAGGGACATGAGAATGCACTCTTCCTGTCACTGCAAAACAGACGTATGGCAGTTCGTTCTGTAGAAAATCTGGTAAAAAAATATGCGTCCAGAGTGACTACTTTAAAGAAGATTACCCCGCATAAACTGCGAAGCACTTACGGCACCAATCTATATCGCGAAACCGGAGATATCTATCTCGTGGCAGATGTGCTGGGACATAAGGATGTCAACACCACAAGGAAACATTATGCTGCACAGGAAGACGAGCGGCGCAGACGTGCTGCAAAAGCTGTCCACTTGCGTGAAAAGGATTAAAAAACCTTCCTTTGTGATCAATGAATTTACTTTACAAATACATCCGAATAATAAGGAACTATAAGCTTCTGTCCTGCAATAATATCGGAATCCGATTGTAAATGATTGATACTGCAAACCTCTGTAATGTAGGCATTTTTATCCTTATAATACTCATAATCAATATATTCATCTGCGAGATTCCACAGCGTCTCGCCATAGCCGATTGTCACATTCGTATAATATTTATACTCAATAACATCATCCTGTGTATGTGCACTGGAACGAATGGATTGATAGGATATTGTTCCAAGCAACACAAGACATATGGTTGCCATTACCAGCAAACATTTTTTATGGAATGCTCTTCTGCGACGGAGCGCTCTCTTATATGTTCTGTATTCTCTGTCTGTCATTTCACTTACTTTCATCTGTCTGTTCATAGCTCTTATCTCCCGTTCTTTACAATATGGTAATTGTTGAAACCCGTTACAATACTTTTTAATGTGCACTCAAGTCTGAATTATCTTATATATTGCTTGCAGAATGAATGTTCGAGAACGTCTGTTCTGGAATCATTATATCGAACATATTTTCTTTTGTCAAGCAAAAATCGAACATATTTTTGGAATATATGTTTGCTTTTTCCATTTTAATATGCTATACTCAATCTATAATTCAATATTTGTAACTGTTTTGAATAGTTACCGATATTCTTGATACTATTTACTATTTTTTAATTTGGAGGATAAAAAACATGGGATATGGCAAGATTACTCCTAAGCAACAGGAGATTTTAGATTATATTAAAGATGAAATTTTGAAAAAGGGTTATCCGCCCACTGTACGGGAGATCTGTGAGACTGTTCAACTGAAATCAACCTCTTCCGTTCATTCTCATCTTGAGACGTTGGAAAAAAACGGTTATATTCGCAGAGATCCTACCAAACCTCGTGCAATTGAGATTTGTGATGACAGCTTTCAGATGGTGCGCACCGAGATGGTCAGCCTTCCCGTGATCGGTAATGTCGCAGCCGGCCAGCCGATTCTGGCGGAAGAAAATATTCAGGAATATTTTCCCGTTCCTGCGGATGTGGTTCCAAAGGGCGAATCTTTTATATTAAATGTACGTGGTGACTCCATGATCAATGCCGGAATTTTTAACGGTGATCGGGTTTTTGTTCATTCCTGCAATACAGCGCGCAATGGGGAAATGGTTGTCGCACTGATCGATGATTCCGCAACGGTAAAGACTTTTTATAAAGAAAACGGACATATCCGTCTTCAGCCGGAAAACGATACTATGGATCCCATCATTGTGGATGATTGCCAGATTTTGGGCACCGTGTTTGGCGTATTTCGCTTCTATCGATAAATACATGCATATTTTAATGTTTTGTGGAGATTCTAATTCCTGTATTAATATTGTTCATGCCTGTGAGAATGTTTCATGAAAGCTTCTGCAATTACAGGTATTCAAGAAAGGGAAAGGTATTAATATGGGTAACAAAATTTTAGATGGTACAGCACTGACCATTGCAATCATTGGTGCTATCAACTGGGGATTGATCGGACTGTTCCGATTTGATCTGGTCGCCTTTTTATTCGGTGACATGTCCTGGTTTTCAAGAATTGTCTATATTCTTGTCGGTATCTTTGGCATATATCTTCTTACATTTTATATGCATCTGGAAGATCGTGCCGAGTCCTAACGACGAGAAGCAGACATGCGAAAAGCTTCCGAAGCAATTCGGAAGCTTTTTGTATGCACGGGTCTGTGCAGGGAATTTAACCGGCAATATCATTTCAGATTGTCCAAATCAATCTGTTTGCCGTCTCTCCAAATGCGTTCCAGATCATAAAGCAGTCGATTTTCTTTATCAAAGATATGAACAATGACATCTCCGAAGTCCATTAAGATCCAATTGGCAGTTTCATATCCCTCAATCTGCTTTACAGGATATCCCGCGAAGCCAAGCTTCTCTTCCACATTGTCGGACAATGCCTGAATCTGGCTGCGGTTACTTCCTCCTGCGATCAAGAAATAATCTGCTATCACAGACACTTCACTGATATCGATCACCTTGATATCTTCGGCTTTTTTATCTTCCAAAGCCTTAATTGCCATTTTTGCCATTTCCAAAGACTTATTTGTTTCCATTTTACCTCTCATTCTGCCGCACATGCGGCTTTGGCTCTTTCCTATTGCTGATTTATTTGTAACTTTCGAAAACCATTCTTGAAAAGCAACTTCGCCAGCTCATCATTGCGAAACCGACACGTAATAGTCATAGGTCTGCTTTGTCATGGGATCCATCTCTCCTCCGGATTCCTTCAGATATGTCAGAGTATCCTCCAGCACTCGCACCAATGCCTTATCCAAATCAATAAAAGCAAGCTTCCGTATTTCAGCCAGATTGGGTGCTTGTTTTCTTCCGGGTTCAATATAGTCCGCAATAAAAATAATTTTTTCCAATAGACTCATTTGGGGCCGTCCTGTCGTGTGATTACATATGGCATTGACTACGTCCATATCCTCCACGTCATACTCTGCTTTTGCCAGATATGCGCCCACTTTTGCATGCAATAAAAAAGGATTGCGTTTTTCCACTTCGGAGACTTCAATTTTATTTTTGCTGCATATGGAAAGTTTTTTCTCGTCAGACAGACATTTCGCGCAGTCATGGAGCAGTCCGGCCAGCCTTGCATTTGCAATATCCGCATCATAGCGCATAGCCAGCGCAGCTGCCGTATATTCCACCCCAAGAGTATGCTCATATCGCTTAGGGTCCAGTTCATTTTCCATTGCCTTTCTAATCTTTCTCAAATCCTTCGACTTCATTTTGATAGAATCCTTTCTCCTCAATATAAGAAATCACCTGATCCGGGATCAGATAGCGCACACTTTTACCGCTCGCAATACGCTCTCGTAATTCAGTAGATGATATTTCCAGATTGTAAAAGGGTAATAATCTTATTCTGGACTGATAGCGCTTTTCTAATTCTGCGATTTTTTCCTGCATTTTTTCTATGGACGCACCGTTTCTGGTACAGGCGACAATCGTACACCTGGCAAAAATCCGTTCCGGGCACCGCCAGTTTTCCATCTCAAACAGGCAGTCTGCGCCATAAATAAAATAAAAGCTGCAATCCGGATAGCTTTCTGTCAACTGCTCCAACGTCTCATATGTGTAGGTATAGCCCTCACGTCTGATCTCTACATCCATGCATCGCATCCGATCATTGCCCAAGACCGCCAATCGAGTCATCTCGTAGCGTTCCATCGGCTGAACGATCTCTATATTTGATTTCATGTAAGAACAGCCGGTAGGTACATACCACCCCTCGTCCAGTGCCAGCTCGTCCATTACATACTCGCCAAGCGCCAGATGCCCCATGTGAATAGGATTAAAGGTTCCACCCATAATACCGATTTTTCTCATATCGCATTCCTCTTTATGCCTTCAGGTTGTCTTCCACCCTTTATTCTTTGGGAAGCTCGATCTTCGGCTTATCTTTATTGGGTTTATAAAGCACGATTTTCTTGCCGATCACCTGTACCACCTGTGAATGGGTACGTTCCCCCACAGCTTCCGCGATTGCTCTTGGATCATCCATGCAATTCTTTAAAACTGCTATTTTGATCAGTTCATGATTGTTGAAGCATTCTCCGATTGCCTCTGTGATCTCCGGTGTCAGACTGGATTTGCCTATCTGGAATACAGGATCCAGATTACTTGCAAGACTTTTCAAATAGGCTCTCTGCTTACTGGTCATATTCTTGTGTTCCTTTCTGTTATCATATTTAAAGGCAATTGCGAAACTCGATTTATCTATTGGTGGCTTGCGGAATTGTACAACTAGCACAAGCCAAACGCAGATTATTAAGAGTTTCGCAAATGCCTAATCATATTTAGTATCTGTTCAGCTTCGGCTGAATAGATACACTATTTGTAATAATCAAAGGAAAGTCCATACATGCGTACGGTATCTCCTTCCTGAATGCCCAAGGCCTCCAACTCGTCCAGTATTCCGTTTTCTTTTAAGAAATTCTGGAAGAAAGTAAAGCCTTTTTCACTTTCCAGATTGGTATAGCCCAGCATCTTCTCGATACGAGGACCCTCTACCACATATTCATCCTCTTCCTCATCATAGACTACCGTGTAAGGCTCATCGGAATAACCCATATTCATTTCAGGGAAATATTCCTGAGCGAATACTGTGGTCTCTTCGCCAATCTCTTGAAGCATATCATTGACATGATAGAGTAACTCTTTTACCCCCTGACCACTCACTGCAGAGATTGGAAAGACCTTGATGCCCTGCGGTTCAAATTCTGCCCGTAAATCATCTAATACAGTGGACTCCGGATCGTAAATGGCATCTATCTTGTTGGCTGCGATCACTTGAGGGCGCTTCGCGAGCTCGGGATTATAAGCTTCCAGTTCTTTGTTAATGGCATAGATATCTGCCTGGGGATCGCGTCCTTCTGTTCCGGCCGCATCCACAATGTGAATGATCACCTTAGTACGCTCAATGTGTCTTAAGAATTCATGACCAAGACCCACACCCTCCGATGCACCTTCGATCAGCCCCGGTATGTCTGCAATCACAAAGCCGGAGGTTCCCTCCAGATCCACCACACCCAGATTCGGATTCAAGGTTGTAAAATGATAATTGGCAATCTTCGGTCTCGCATTGGTCACACGGGATAAAAAGGTCGATTTTCCTACATTGGGGAATCCTACCAGTCCCACATCTGCGATCATTTTCAATTCCAACAGAAGTTCCAGTTCCTGCGCAGGTTGTCCCGGCTGTGCATATTTGGGTGCCTGCATGGTGCTGGTGGCATAATGCTGATTGCCATTACCGCCTCTGCCGCCCTTCAGAAGTACCACCCTCGTGTTTTCCCCGGACATATCTGTGATCACCTTACCGCTTTCGGCTTCTTTGATCACGGTTCCCGCAGGGACCTTGATGATAATATCATTGCCATTTTTACCGCGACAATTCTTCTTGCCGCCCTCTTCTCCGTCTTCCGCTTTATATTTGCGGATATGGCGAAAATCGATCAATGTATTCAAACCTTCATCCACTACGAAAATGACGTCGCCACCGTGTCCTCCGTCGCCGCCGTCCGGCCCTCCGTTGGGCACATATTTTTCACGCCGAAATGATACATGGCCATCGCCGCCCTTTCCGCTTCTCACATATATTTTTGCTCTATCCGCAAACATAAATAGCCTCCTAAAAACATTTAAAAGGCTTCAAACAAGTACTGTTTGAAGCCTAGTCACATTCGCCTTATTCCTCTACGGGATAAACGGAAGCCTGTTTCTTATCTCTACCTTTTCTCTCGAAACGAAGCACGCCGTCAACCAATGCATACAGAGTGTCATCGCCACCCCTTCCAACATTGATACCGGGATGAATCTTAGTCCCGCGCTGTCTGTAAAGAATGTTACCGGCTTTTACGAATTGTCCGTCAGCTCTCTTCGCACCCAGTCTCTTGGATTCGGAATCTCTACCGTTCTTGGTAGAACCAACTCCCTTTTTATGAGCGAAAAATTGAAGGTTCATATTTAACATGGTCTACACCTCCTCGAATTTGATTTGTAAATACTGATCTCCATATTCCTGTTGTATCTGTTCCAAACCAAAAATCATGGAATCTAACAGAAATATTGACTTTTCTTGCAGATGCCCTTCGAAAATACATCTAATAAAACCATCTTCCTCGTTAACAGTCTGTGTCATCGGCTCGTGTGCTAATTCCTCCAAGGAATTCAAGGTTGTCAGAACCAAAACACTGATTGCAGCGCAGACAACGTCTGCCTCTGTATGACGACTGAATAACTTTCTTCTGGCATATCCTGCATGTCCCATACAAATAATTCCTTTGTATGCGTAGTCTTTGTCTTGTTGAATGATAATCGTTGTCATAGAAATCTAATTATGCATTAATCTTGTCAATCTTAACCTGTGTGTATGCTTGTCTATGACCATTCTTTTTGTGGTAACCGGTTTTTCTCTTGTACTTGTATACAACAACCTTCTTACCTCTACCCTGATCCAGAACAGTTGCGGAAACAGATGCGTTCTTTACATCTTCGCCAACCTTCAGAGTAGCGTCACTTACTGCGATTACCTGGTCAAAAGTAACAGTATTGCCAGCTTCTGCATCGAGCTTCTCAACCTTGATCACATCTCCCTCGGAAACTTTATACTGCTTTCCACCTGTTGCAATAATTGCGTACATATTAAGGCACCTCCTATTCATGAACTACATCAAACCGAACGATTTGATTTCGCGCATTTACTCGCTAACTTTGGTGGGGCAACAAGCCCACTTCTACCTAGTTATGCGGCATACCGTAGTATAATAACATGAGGTGCCTTGATTTGTCAAGTATTAAATTTTTTCTCTAATAGTAACGGAACAGTTATAAATTTTTCCGTTCAAAGTCTTCCACATATTGGATGATTAGATTTACTGTACCATCTATGCCCAACACACCGCTGTTGATGCATAAATCATAGCTGTCAGCGCGTCCCCATTTTTTGGTGGAATAATAATTATAATAGCTTTGACGCTGCTTATCCTTCTTGGCGCACATCTCTTTCGCTTTTGCTTCTGTCAGATCATATTTTTCCATGATCCGTTTGACTTTTGTCTCTTCATCGGCGTAAATAAAAAGATTTACACAGTTTTTGCGATCTGAAAGTGCATAGTCTGCGCACCTGCCCACAATGATACAGGGGCCCTCATCCGCAATCTTTTTGATCGTGTCAAATTGTGCCAGAAATACCTTATGGCTGATGGGCATATCTACAAAAGATGATGCGTTATAACCGAAGGAATAGGTATCCATTACCAGATTATAAAGAAAAGAGCTTGTGGGCATTTCATCATGATTGGCCATCATTTCTTCACAAAAACCACTTTCCTTTGCCGCACGGCTTAAAAGCTCCTTGTCAAGACATTGGATACCAAAATATTCTGCAACCTTCTCTCCGATCTCACGCCCTGCAGAACCAAACTGACGTCCGATTGTAATGACTGTATTCATACTATTCACCCGCTTTCCTCAATGATACAATTATATTGTCGGAATCCTTTCATATTCTTATATATATTATAGAACAAATTGTGCGAAATTTCAAATATATTCGTAACCATTTGTAAAACGCTGTTTCGAAGTTCCATTTTGCTCATGATTTGGCTTCGCCATAAACATTAATTGACTGTAAAGAAAATCACATCACGAAAGGATTTCTAACAAATGTGTAAAATAATCCGGCAGCGGTGCATCAACTTCTATATACTCCCCACTCGTCGGGTGCACGAATCCCAAAGTCTTGGCATGCAGAGTCTGTCCTTCCAAACGAAACGGACTTTTTCTATCGGAATAAACCGCATCACCCAGAAGCGGATGGCCGATACTGGCCATATGGACACGAATCTGGTGCGTACGTCCCGTCTCTAATACGCATTCAATATAAGTATATTTCTCAAATCGGTGAAGAACACGATAATGGGTTACAGCATGTTTTCCGGCAGGATTAATCGCCATTTTCTTGCGATCCACCGGATGTCTTCCGATAGGTGCATCAATCGTCCCTTCATCCTGAGGAAGAACGCCAAAACAGATCGCATGATAACGTCTGTTGATACTATGCTCCTTCAACTGTTCCGCAATACTATTGTGGGCTTTATCATTTTTACAGGCAATGATGGAGCCGGTGGTATCTCTGTCGATCCGATGCACAATACCCGGCCGCATCACACCATTGATGCCGGAAAGTTCGTCCCCACAGTGAAAAAGCAAAGCATTGACCAATGTGCCGGAATAATGTCCCGCAGCCGGATGCACCACCATTCCCTTGGGCTTATTGACTACGATCACATCCGAATCCTCATATAAAATATCAAGGGGAATATCCTCCGCCTCGATGTCCGGCTCCAACGCAGGCGGCAGGGAAAACGCCACCTCATCATCCACGCTGACTCGAAGACTGGGTTTGGCACTCTGACCATTGACCAGAACCTTCCCCTCCTTGATCAGCTTTTGAATATAGGAACGCGACAAAGAATCGATAAGGCCGCTTATGCACTTATCGATTCTCTCATTCTCCATCTCTTCTGTTATCAGGAAAGAATATGTATCCATTGTTCCCTCTTTATTTTACATCGCGATAGCGATTCTGTTTAAAGCTCAAAAACTCCAGATCTTTTTCTTTGTACACAAACAACAAGAGGATAAACAATCCAAGGGTGCCCAGTACAATACAGATATCCGCAAAATTAAAAATAGGATAATTGATCAATATAAAAGAAATAAAATCCACCACATAATCAAACCGCATACGATCGATCATATTGCCAATCCCTCCGGCGATCACCATAGAGATCAGCACATGCAGGATGCGATATTTCTTCCGGTTGGGAAGCTTAAATAAGAAAAATAAAAGCACAGCCAGAAAAATAACGCCAACAAATAAAATAAAAAACTTCTGGTTTTGCAGCATACCGAATGCAGAACCTCTATTTTCCAGATACTGCAATTCCAAAACACCGTCTATCAGCACATAGGCCGACTGCCCCTTCAAATTGATGATAGCCAGATATTTTGTATATTGATCCACGGCCAAAAGCAATGCTGCCAAAAGCAGATCTATGATCAGCATTTTAATGGATTTTCCCTGTGATTTATTCATACGCGTCCTCTTCACTATAATTAATTTCTTCAATAGCTGCAAGAATCTCCTCATCTGTCACGGTACGGTCAATGACAGCTTTTCCGATCTTCTTGAGCAATACAAACTTGATCGTGCCTGCCTCCATCTTCTTGTCGGATTTCGTCAGACGCAAAATTTCCTGAGGATCGATTCCCTCAACGGAGATTGGCAGATAAAACGGCACGAACATATCTCTGACCTCATAATATTCTTCCATGGAAAGCAATTCCTTTTTCCAGGATATATACGCTGCAGCAACCGTTCCAAGAGCCACACATTCCCCATGATAAAGTTCAAAATTCTTGGCCTTCTCAATGGCATGTCCGATGGTGTGCCCGAGATTAAGCAGTGCTCTGTCGCCCTGCTCAGTGGGGTCTTTCTCCACTACGAGTTTCTTTACCGTACAGCTCCTTAATATCATCTCCTCAAGGACATCCAGATCCCGCTCACAGATTTCATACATATTTTCAATGAGCCACTCATAAAAAGCAGCATCCTTGATAAGTCCATATTTCATGACCTCGGCAAAGCCGGAAAAATATTGACGATCCTCCAGGGTTGCGAGCACAGACATGTTCATATAGACAAGACGAGGCATCTTAAATGCTCCCACCATATTTTTATAACTGTCAAAATCCACGCCGGTCTTTCCACCGATGGAGCTGTCACATTGAGCCAGCAAAGTAGTCGGAATCTGAATAAAATCAATCCCCCTCAGATAGGTGGCAGCTACAAATCCTGTGGTATCGCCCACAACACCTCCGCCGAGCGCGATCAGCATATCCTTTCGTTCAAAACCTTCTTCGATCAGAAATGTATAGATGTTCTTGACCGTATCCAGATTTTTATGTTCTTCTCCTGCAGGAAAGACATATTTCACGGCGCGCACGCACTTGCCTTCCAGTGCTTTCAGAACTTCCTCACCGTAAAGCCTATCCACATTTGAATCAGTAACAATACAAAGCTTCTTGTTTGCCGTCTCAAGGGCAGTAAGCTCATCACCCAGCTCATCGAAATTTCTGGTGATCACAATATCATAACAAGGCTTTTTGTTATACAATACAGGTAATCTTTGTGCCATATTTCCTCCTAAAATAATTTTTTTTGCTCTCACGTCAAAAAATAAGGCTTCCCCGAAGAGAAGCCCTAATCTTATAATCCATTGTTAAAGGTATCGAGCGATCCATTGATCAGATCTTGGAAATCTCCGGAAATATCTACACTTGCGGGCGTAATAATGAAAATATAATGAGATATCTTCTGTAGATTACCTCCGATAGCAAAACAGGAACCCGAAGTAAAATCAATAATTCTCTGCGCTATATCCACATCCAGACCTTCCAAATTCAAAACCACGGTTCTGTTGGAGAGCAATGTCTCTGTAATCTCTCTGGCATCCTCCACT
>CAJOPP010000055.1 GCA_905236365.1 uncultured Lachnospiraceae bacterium | reverse complement strand
TCCTCCTTTTATCGTGGCTAGTTAACCGATTAACTATATTATACGAGCTCTTTACCCTTTTGTCAATACTAAATAAATATTTTTCCAAATAAAATTTATTATAGTTATTATATACAATAAAAAAATATTAACCGGCACAATTTTGACTAATAATTCCTTTTTTCCCCTCCATTTACAGACACGAAGCACAATATTTTCATGTACCTTCGCCGTTTCAGCACTCTGTAGAACGTTTAACAGAGTAAGTATCAAGAACGTCTGGTTTGATTTTCCTGCTGAATATACTTATGTTTGCCTGACATCTTTAACTTGTTTTACTGTATCTTCATCTGTTTTAACGGCATCTTTAACTTACATTAACTGTATCCGCATCTGTTTTAACGAAATCTATAACTCGCATTAACTGCATCCGCATCTGTTTTAGCGGCATCTATAACTTACATTAACCGCATCCGCATCTGTTTTAGCAGCATCTATAACTTACATTAACCGCATCTGCATCTGTTTTAACGAAATCCATAACCTGCATTAACCGCATCTGTTTTAATGAAATCTATAACTTGTCTTCAATGCGATCTTGCCATGTTTCTTATCACCAGCCAAAAGCCGAACCGTTGGTTACAGTTCACTCGGTGGCGTACGCCTAAACAGTAACAACCGTTATACCACAAATAACCCTGCATTTGGAATAACTTGCAAGAATGATTTTGTCCATGGTATAATAAAACCTAACAAATAAACAGCAAGGAGGAGCTACGTTATGGATCTGGCTGAAGAATGGAATCTGAAAGAACTCAAAGAAAACGAAGAAAAAAATCATCACAAACCAGTGGAAGAAGAATATTCTCTTTATCAGGCCATCAAAGCCGGAGACGTTAATTACGTTCGTGCCGATTGTCAAAAAGGCGGTTTCGGCAACCCTGACGGAATGGGTGTCCTTTCAAAAAATTCTTTGACCAATATCAAATATCATTTTGCCATTGCTGCAGCTATGATTGCAAGGCACTGTATCGAAGGTGGTATGGATATGGAACAAGCTTTTCGACTGAGCGATTTTTATATTATGAAAATGGATTCTTTTATCTCCGTCCAGGAAGTGATTGCCCTCCATACTGCGATGTGCCTTGATTTTACCGAAAAAATGCTGCTCTTAAAAAAAGACAAGATTATTTCCAAATCCGTACAACTTTGTATTCAATACATTTATACCCATATTAACGAAAATCTTTCTTTAGAAAGCCTGGCAGATTATGTGAATCTTTCCTCCAGCTATCTTTCCAGACTTTTCAATCAAGAAATGGGCGTCTCTATCAGCACTTACATTCGTGGTCAAAAGATTGAAAAAGCAAAGAATCTGCTAAAATATTCAGGCTACAGCTACATTGAGATTGCAAATTATTTGGGTTTTTCCTCTCAAAGTCACTTTATTCATACATTTCACAAATACACCGGAATGACTCCAAAAAAGTTTCGCGATAAATACTTTCACACCACATGGTAACGTCAGATTCATATCGTCCCCTGTAAGTAGATATTCCGGAATAAAAGCTTTCGCACCCGGACGGTATTGCGAAGCAATTCACTTCTTCTCCGCGAGGTGTGCATCCCTCGGAGCGTTTTTTGCTTTATAGGAGACAAAGTTTCCTATAAAATAAAAATACGGTGCAATATCTACAGATTTCTGTAAACATTGCACCGTATCTTATTGTCCATTACATTCTCCAGCCATCTCAATGACATCCCGTCATCTTATTTGATCGTCACAATTCTTGTAACCACATTCTTATATTTATCTGTAAAAAGAACATCTGCAGAGGATACACTCTTCTTATACTTTTTAAATGTGAAAGTATATTTCTTCTTCGATGTGCTCTTTGAATAACTCTTTTTCTTAAACTTCAACTGTATCTTCTTCAAATGACTGGCTTGAGTTACCATCTTTCCTGCCTTTAAGTTCAAACTCTTCACCTTCGGTGCAAAAGTATAACTCTGCTTTACATAGGTGGTATTCGCAACCTTGATTGCATTGCTTCCTACTCCAATCAACTGATTCGACTTAAACTTCGGCTTTGTCCCTGACTGATTCACATAAATACCTGCACCTTTTATATTGGAGATCACATTGGAATAGATCTTTGTAACCTGTGCAGCCGAATGCACATATACTCCATAGCGCCTGCTCGTATTAATGGTATTCTTTGTAATATTCGCAACACTGGTTCCTACGCCATATACAGAAATTCCATCCTGTGCTTTTGAAGTATCGGTTCCAATATTGGTTATTGTATTCTGTGTAACAGAGGAAAGTTTACTGCTGCCATATACCAAAATTCCTCCATAACCAATGTCTGATATTGTATTTGATGTAATCGACCCTGTACTATTGCTGGTAGAAACTACACCATACTGGCTACAATCACTCAACGTATTATTTGTCATCGTATAGTTGACACAACTGGTTGCTTTCATTCCATTAATATAACCGGAAATCGTGTTATTCTGTACCGTAATATTGTCATATCCATATATATGAATCCCCTGGTCTCCTGTCCCCATTGTATTCGTAATCTTATTATTGGAAATCACAATATCTTTACCGTGATGATCTGCAAGTGCCTGATGATTTCCAATTCCACCCGGATAATCCACAATCTTATTATCATGTACCTGAATATTCTGACATGGTGTACTATCTGACAAATAAGCAGAATTCCAACCTGTATTGCAAGTATCCAGCTGTATCGCCTCGCTACTCCCTGCCTTCTTTCGGAAACCGGTAAGATAGCAACCATAAATCTGGGCATTTTTCACACCTGCCAGCTCAATTAAATGTGCACCATAACTATTCTTAATTGTAGTATTTCGTATAACCACATTCTCAGCATGTCCGATGTTGATTACATTCGCTCCTTCTGTGGCTTTCTCTATAGCACCACCATCCCATGTTCCTCCTTCAAGCACAATATTCTTCACATTATCATATCCGCCAATCCTATTTGTCGTAGTGCCGGAATCAGCTGTCTTAATCATATTATGATTAACTCCCTCTCGACCATCTCCCGGCTTTAATTCTGAATTACGAATGATCACTGCATTATCAGCCATGCGAATCGTAGTATTAGAGTGAATATATAAAGGTCCACCGATATAATAGGTTCCTGCCGGAATTTCAACAATTAACGGTACACTTGCGGACGCTTCTACATCCAGTGCATCCTGAATCGCTGCCTTGTCCGTCAGAACATCACTGGGATCTGCTCCAAAATCTTTGATATTTGCTGTGCGAACACCATTCTTTATAGGAACCTCCGGTACATTGACTGTAATCGTAACTGTAGTCTCCTGTTTAAGGATATCTCCCGAATACTCATCCTTTTCCGAATAGGAAATCGTAAGTTTCTTCTTTCCGGAAGGTGCTAATTTCAGACCATCTGCGTCGGTAGTATATTCTTCTGGTTTTAACACTCTTTTTGCCGTATCATTATTATAATATGCTGTCACCGTTAAGTCACTCACATCAAGCTTATCGTTAACCGTATAGGTCTTTACCGTTTTGGATGCCTTTAATTTGGACAACACATTTTTCACTGCTAATTTGACAACAGCCGTTTTTGTATCTCCTGCTTCATCGGTATATGTAATCGTAACATCTTTGTCTCCTGTTGTGCTGATATCATACTCTCCAACTTTACTCTGTTCCGTAACATCTTTTTCTGTACCATCTGAATACGTTGCTGTAACTTTCAGATCCGTCCACGAAACTTCATTTTCATAAGTAGAGTAAACCGTTCTCTCCTTTTCTGCCGCAATAAACTGCAATACCGGTTTTTCAATTGTAATCGCGAGCTCTGCCTTTTGCTCTTTATATGTAACAACAATTGTATAGCTTCCTGTTTCCCGGGTATCCACCTTACTCGCACCGTCTAAAGTATATCCGTCTTCCTGTCCTTCTGCCGCCACAGTTATCTCCCCTGTAGAGCCATCAGAATAGGTTGCTGTAACAGTGATATCATCCCATGACACCGTTTGACCAATAAAATAAGTCTGCTTGTCTTTTTTTACAGAAATGGAAATCAGTTCCCGTTCAACCTTTGGTGCTTCTTCCTTCGATTCTTCTGTCGGTGTCTCTTTTGTATTTTCTGTCGACTCCGTACCTGTAGCTGTCTGTGTACTTTTTGATGCATCTGTACTTTCTGCCGTTTGTGTACTTTCTGATGACTCCTCCTTTTTTCCTGTCTCTTCTGATGAGCCGGTTGAAGAATCTGCCGGTGCTTGTGCATCGCCCTCCAAATGTACCTTAATCTTTTCAGAAACCAAAGAGTCACTCTTTGCATAAGTGGCGGAATCCGCCTGCTTTGCCTGTACTTCCATATCGGTAGGACCACAAGTAACCAACGAGGCCGTCAAGATCAGTGTTAAAACGATTGCCATTATTCTCTCTGTCACAGTATGTCGCATGATAGCATCCTCCTAATATTATTGTAATTGTTCTTGTCGTAAATAAATATCATGAATGATTTTTCAATGTAAAAACAAATAATACCATTCAAAAAAGAAATTTTTGTGAAATCCGGTAATATTTTCATTCTATAAGTATTCCTTTTTTACCCACAATATTGTTTTCCTTAAAGAAAATCCTGTATACTCTCTCCACGCATAAATTCAAGACTCGCTCGCGAGTCTTGGCACGGGATTTGCGTCAGCTATGCTGACATATTTCATATACAAACCCCTGTGCATCCTCGCGGAGCGTATATCTCAGACGGAGATTGAACCCCGCCTGAGACAAGTTTCCTGCCCCCGCCTACGCTTTGCTT
>CAJOPP010000054.1 GCA_905236365.1 uncultured Lachnospiraceae bacterium | reverse complement strand
TAAGTGCCGACGTTCACAAATAGCCCTACATTGGACAACATATACCACACTCGGTGACTGTTTACTGGCTAACGAGTGAACTGTAACGTCTTATGGTCTTGATGGAACGCTCAGCCTGACTGAGTGAAGATGCATTTTGTTTATGCAACTTGACGAGCAAAAACGTTCATTGCATACTTTTGACACCCTAATCCTATAAAGTAAAAAAAACGTAACTATTCAGCAGGGGAGCTGAACAGTTACAAATCTTCTTTTATTACCTATTTGATCTTAATATAATTATAAGCGTCTGACACCTGATCTTTCACCCTTTCAATCGCCTCTTTTGTATCAACTTTCTTATCTGTAAGATAATCCGCAAGCACATGATCCACATACCCATTAAACTTTGTATCATAAACTGTTGCATTGCTTACATCCACTTTTTTTGCAACTGCATCAAAAGTCGGCAACGGATTAAAATCACCCTTTCTTTCCGCAATGCCCTTACCATCGGCAATCAATACCTGAATCGCTTCCATATTGTTTACAAAATCATATGTTTCCTCACCAATCTTCGTCATCGTTTCAGTATCACAACAAAGAGTCCGCAGAATTAAAGCTGCAAGTTGCTTATCGTGGCATTCATTTCCAACTGCCAGATACGTGCCGCCAAAGTGGAACGGTGCCGGACCCTCACAAATGTTATAATCCCCTGCATGAGTCTCCGGATCTAACGTCCAGTAAAAAAACTGCGGATTTCCAAAATAGCAAAAAACATCCTTATCCATGTTTGCAAGCCACTCTGCACTTTCAACCGATGTGTCGCTTGTGTATTCTTCATCATGGAGTTTCTTTGCTGTCTCCAAATACCCGGATACCCATTGATCGATATTGAGATTCTCATCTGTAACCCACGGTATTGTTGCCGAATCCATAAATGCAAACTTAACATCATCCGGTCCAGACACCATTTTATAACCAAACTCTTTCATTTGTTCTGCAGTTTTCAAAAACTTGTCCCAGTCAGATAAAGCATCCTGAACCACCTCCGGTTCGGATGAACCAAATACCCACTCCGCAATATCCGCCCGATAGCATACAACTCCCGGTGTTGCCTGCCAGGTAAGTGCTTTCACCTCATTTTCATAAGTTGCAAAATCTAATGTATATGGATACATATTCTTGAAGTCATCTTCTCCAATCCCCAATTCTGATAACGGCAGAGTGTAATCCGACTGTACATAATCAAGGGCAATACTATGATCCAGTGCAATGATAGACGGATATTTCTCAACCTCTTCATAATGACTTTGCAACAATGTCTCCAAGCCGGTCTTATAATCGCCAGAATTTGCTCCCACATCCAGATTCACATATTCTACGCGATCGGCATACTGAGGATATTTCTCTTGGAAAAATTGAAGCCGGTCTGCAAATTCATCGTTCCAGGAATAGACATAAAGAATATCTCCCTCTTCAGCAGGCATGCCATCCTCCTGACTTATCCCGGAGCTGTCTTCCGACAAATCTTCAACCGTCTCATCTTCCTTCACTTGCATTTCTTCTTTTTTTTGAGTTTCCTCACTTTTTTCTGCTTCTTCTGTCACATCTTCATCCTTCTTTGCTCCACTGCAGGCACAAAGCGATGTACCTATTACGAACGCCATTGCAAACGCCATTGTTTTTTTTAATTTCTTCACAAGAAAACCTCCTATTTTACATCAAAGGTCCGGCTGTTCCATCATTTACCGACTCACTTTGAAATTTCCGCACTGTCCATAAACAGCAGGGATATCCATAAACAGATATTGCTGCCACTTACGGATATCCCTATACAAACTTGATTCTGTATGTTAAAAGAACAGATGACTTATTAATTATTATCCTTATCAGAACTGTCCACATTCATAATCTGACGCTTTCTGGCAAGTTCGTCGCTCTCCAGGTATTCATCATAGGTCGTCATCTTATCGATCAGCCCCGTTGCCGTTAATTCCATAATACGGTTTGCTGTTGTCTGAATGAACTGATGATCCTGGGAAGAAAATAAGATTACACCCGGAAATTTAATCAGTCCGTTATTGAGTGCCGTAATTGATTCCATGTCCAAATGGTTAGTCGGCTCATCTAACACCAATACATTCGAACCCATGATCATCATTTTGGAAAGCAGGCATCTTACCTTCTCGCCTCCGGATAAGACTTTTACCTTCTTGACACCGTCATCCCCGGCAAACAACATTCTTCCAAGAAATCCCCTTACATAAGTCGGGTCCTTTTCCTCCGAAAACTGTGTCAGCCAGTCTACAATCGTCAGATCGTTATCAAATTCCTTTGTATTATCTTTTGGAAAATAGCCCTGGGAAGTGGTAACGCCCCACTTATAGCTTCCCTCATCGGGTTCCTCTTCGCCTGCTAAAATCTTAAACAGCATTGTAGTTGCAAGAGTATTTGGACCGACAAATGCAACCTTATCCTCTCTGCCGATTGTAAAGGAAATATTGTCTAAGATCTTTTCACCATCTACCGTCTTGGAAAGATTCTCCACCGTCAACACTTCATTGCCAATCTCGCGATTTGGGCGAAAATCAATATACGGATACTTGCGGCTGGACGGCCGGATATCATCCAATTCAATCTTCTCCAATGCACGCTTTCTGGATGTTGCCTGCTTTGACTTGGAAGCATTCGCAGAGAAACGCTGGATAAATTCCTGAAGCTCTTTAATCTTTTCTTCTTTTTTCTTATTTGCTTCCTTCATCTGCTTGATCATCAACTGGCTGGATTCATACCAGAAATCATAATTACCCGCATACAACTGTATTTTTCCATAATCAATATCCGCAATATGGGTACAAACTTTATTTAAGAAATAACGGTCATGAGATACTACAATCACCGTATTATCAAAGTTGATCAAAAACTCTTCCAACCATGCAATGGCATCTAGGTCCAAGTGGTTGGTCGGCTCATCCAGAAGAAGGACATCCGGATTACCAAATAATGCCTGAGCCAGCAATACCTTCACCTTCAACGTATCCTCTAATTCTGCCATCTGCTTATAATGGTAGTCTGTATCGACACCCAGACCATTTAAAAGAGTCGCAGCATCGGATTCAGCTTCCCATCCATTCATCTCCGCAAATTCAGCTTCCAGATCCGCTACTTTTGCACCATCTTCATCTGAAAAATCCGGTTTTGCATAAATTTCCTCTTTTTCCTTCATGACATCATAGAGTCGCTTATTACCCATGATAACAGTATCTAACACCGTATAGTCATTGTACTTAAAGTGATCCTGCTGTAAAACCGAAAGACGCTCTCCGGCATTCATCACAACATCACCTTTGGTAGTCTCAATCTCACCTGAAAGAATCTTCAGGAATGTAGACTTACCTGCTCCGTTAGCACCAATCAATCCATAACAGTTGCCCTCGGTAAATTTGATATTTACATCCTCGAACAACGCCTTCTTTCCAAATCGTAATGTTACATTATTTGCACTAATCATTTTCTTACCTCTTTCTATTTATTTCTGTGAACAACGAGCCACATCTTTTATTCATCCTGCAGTTCCGGATCAATTCGAATCGCCACCCGGTCAATCCGATTCTTCTCCATAGACACTACTTTAAATGTGATACCATCTTTTTTAACTGTCTCTCCTACCTTTGGCAGATGATCCAGTAATTCAATAACATATCCACCTAAGGAATCATAATCCTCTGATTCTAACTTGATTCCAATGCTGTCTTCCAGATCACTCAATTTCATGGCTGCTTCAATCTCATATTGATGTTCAGCAAGCTTGGTGACCGCCTCTAACTCATCCATGTCGAATTCATCACGAATTTCTCCTACGATTTCTTCTATCAGATCCTCTATGGTAATGAGCCCTACCGCAGTTGCATACTCATCCAGCACAATTGCAAGCGAAACAAAACGGTTTCTCATTTCGGACATAATAGAGGACGTCTTCTGATATTCGTATACAAAAAACGGTTCTCTCATAATATCCCGGGCTCGAAATGCACCATTCTTTTTCTGATGCTGATAAAAAAACAAATCCTTCAGATAAACAATACCAATTACGGTATCCTTGTTATCATCATATACCGGAAGTCTGGAATAATGATCCTCCTCAAATGCTTCAAACAACTCATCATATGTGACATCTGCAGAAACAAGTGCCATATCCGCTCTTGGTACCATAACATCCTTCGCCTTGGAATCACCAAAATCCACCACATTATTGATCATGGATTTCTCTTCCTTCTCCAGAACACCATCTTCCACACTGACATCCACTATGGTACGAAGTTCCCCTTCTGTCATAAGATTCTTTGCCTTATCCCGGTCGACCCGCAAAACAAAGAAAATTCCATTACTGAGTTTATCTACAACCCAGATTACCGGCGTCAATATGACAGTCAGTGGTACAATCACATGAATATATATCAGAGAAATTCTCTCACTGTATAAAGTTGCCAGAGATTTGGGAGTGATCTCCCCAAAGAGCAGTACCACCAAAGTCAGCACTCCCGCTGAAAATCCAACATACCTGCTTCCAAATACATTCGTTGTAACAGTCGTTACCAATGCAGATGCCGAAATATTCACAATATTATTTCCTATCAGAATCGCACTCAACATCTTGGATGGATTCGCTATTAACTTCAGCACCTTTTCTGCATTCTTGTTTCCTTCTTCTGCCAATGCCCTTAACCGATGTTTGTTCACCGTTGTAAGTGCTGTCTCTGCCGAAGAAAAAAATGCAGACAACAAAATCAAAATTACAATTGCAATCATTTGCATACTCGAGTCGGGTTCCAAAATTCATCCTCCTGATCTTAAATTTCGGCATATCAACACTTGCCAATCAAATTTTCTCTTGTACGGTTATCTCTGCTAGTGCTGAGGTTTTTAATTAATTCGACTATAACGCAGAATGCTT
>CAJOPP010000053.1 GCA_905236365.1 uncultured Lachnospiraceae bacterium | reverse complement strand
TAGGCTCGTACCTCGCCAAGGTCTCAGGCATCGTTAAGTGCCGGCGTTTGCAGATAGCCCTACATGGTAAAACATATAGCATATCCGGCAACTGTGCATTGGCAAATTCTTAAGTAAATGACATTGCGAGTGAACTGTAACGAACTGCTACGAGGCGTTCCTGAATAATGAATTTAGGACTTGCAATATTAGAAAGAATGTTGTATTATTACAACGACACAAATAAGGACGATTGACAGAAAGAAATTGTAATCTCGATTGAGATGCTTTTACTAAAAGGTTCTGATAAATAAACAGAAGGGAGAAAGAGGAGATATGGATGCATTGATAGAAGTTTCCGATATGTATAAGATATACAATCCTGGTGAAAATGAAGTACGAGCCTTAGACGGCGTCAGCCTGACTGTTCAGGAAGGGGAATTTGTGGCAATTATCGGACATTCCGGTTCGGGCAAATCCACCCTGATGAATATGTTAGGATGTCTGGATGTTCCGACAGAAGGTACTTACATATTGAATGGACGGGATGTATCTCATTTATCAGATAATGAACTGTCTGATGTGAGAAATAATTATATCGGATTTATTTTTCAGGGATTTAACCTGATACCGAACCTTACCGCATTGGAAAATGTAGAGTTGCCTTTGATCTACCGCAAAGTGGAACATAGCAAACGCCGGGAACTGGCAATGGAAGCATTGAAAAAAGTAGGTCTGGGAGAACGAATGAAGCATAAGCCTTCGGAGATGTCTGGTGGACAGCAGCAGCGTGTGGCGATTGCCAGAGCCATCGCAGCAGCACCGCCGCTTATCCTGGCAGACGAGCCCACAGGTAATCTTGATTCCAAATCCACAAAGGATATCATGGCGATTCTGAATCAGTTAAATGAGCAGGGCAATACCATTGTGCTGATCACCCATGATGACGGAATCGCAGCCAATGCAAAGAGAGTGGTTCGCATTATGGATGGGAAGATTGAAGAAGACTTTACAAGAGAGGATTCTGCTGTTACAAGAAAGGACGATACAGATGACCTTGTGGTGATAGCAGGAACGACAATATGAAATTAGAGGTAACTGTTCAGGTAGCATTTTGCAATTTCTGCGAGATGCGTACGAAAGTGTATATCTCAGATCTTTATTTCTTGAAATTTTACCTTTGAAATTTGATTTTCCTTCATTATCCAAAATTTTTTCCACCTTTAACTCGGCATCCCCTGTAACAGATGTCAGGACAACAACAATACTATTAACTTCTTCGTCATTAACTAATATTTCATATAAATCAAGTTTTCCTTTTGGAATAATATTATAGTATGTCTTTTTTGGTGACATAAAAATTGATTGATCACTTATTGATGAAAGAATTTTAAAAGAGCAAATATCTTTAGGAGATCCTAGACATTTTACTAATGCTAAAGTTTTACATCTATAAACATCATCTTCTTTATTTACCAAATAGCATTTATTATCTTTTGGTTGTATTATTATATTTTTTTTAGAAAAAGAAACTTCTTGGGCAGTTATAACTTGCCCCGAAGCCAGTCTTTGATTTAATAATTCATTATCAAATAAGCATTTCTCCTCACAAAATGTAGAATAAAATTCAACTTCACCTTCTAGCTGAGTAAAAGATAAAGTAATTATTGAATTTTTATTTAAATTAAAATCTAGAATTCTATATCTAGTTACTTGCCCTCCCACTAAATATCCAGTAATTTCTGTTCCAGGTGAAATGAAATTAAATCTTTGCAATGCTTGAGAATAAGCTAAAAAATAAACATTAAAAATATATGATGAAATTTGATCTCCATATATACAAATATGTAATTGCTTTCCTTCCTCACTTTCTGGATCAAATCCCTGTTTATCAAAATATTCAAAATCTTCTTTTTTTAATAATATATTTTTATCGCTTTCAATATTGAAAGAATATGGAAGATCTTTTATTTTATATATTTTTTCTTCAGGATTTTGTTTCCATCCATTGATATTCAAAATTACATTACCACTAAATAGGTTTGTACTTACAATTATTTGTGATTTTGAAAGATTATCAATATTACTAGTATCAAAATAATAGCATCTCCTTGTACCACCTTTTACTGCATCGTTTATTGGACTTCCTGAAGTAACTTTTGTCAGTGTGCTTTGGAAATAAGCTGTAAACTGCACATCAATTGATTTTTCTTCTGTTTGGAATAAGATATGATACGTGCAATTTGTACAATAGTCTTTATTATATCTTGTTATAGAAATAACATATCCTCCAGTCCATGAAGGAATAATTTGAAAAGTATTTTGACTGCTTGGACTTTCTTTTGCCATAAAAATTCTATAATTTT
>CAJOPP010000052.1 GCA_905236365.1 uncultured Lachnospiraceae bacterium | reverse complement strand
CGAATAAAAAAACAAATAAAAAAGGAAAAACTTTAGATATTCATGAGACTGTAAGCGAAGAAAAACAAATGGAAGGCAAAAAAGATAAGGCAGCAGATACGGTGAAAAGGACACCGGTGAGGGAGGAAAAAAATAGAAGTGTGCTTACAAATAAGAACAGTGTTTCTTTAAATCAGGAAAAAACGATTGAAAAACGCTTTAATAAATCACAAAAAGTAGCAAGTGCACCTTCTGAAAAAGTGGCAAAAATGGCAAAGGCAATGACGACCGATCCAAAGTATCGCGGGTTGATCAGCCGGGCAGTGCTAGAGAGGAAGAAAGCAGTTGAAACTGAGGAGAAAACAGTGTTGGACTCAAATGACCAAAAGAACAAATCGGTGAGCAATGAAAGGAATATAACAAAAGAATCTGCTAAGAAAGATGAAGATATCAAAGTAGATGCAGATGGCAATACGTATGTGCAGGCTTCTATGAAATTTGATGAAAATTTTGAGATTATGGAATTTTAGAGTGAAACAATCAGTTATGAGTAGGGATTCCTTGATGCATTAGGAAATATTATTTGAAGATACGGAGGAAGGAGACCGCTTGTGGAGCAGTATCAGATCTTTAAAAGAAAAATAAATTATTATGAAACGGATAAAATGCAGGTCGTACATCATTCTAATTATATTCGGTATTTAGAAGAGTGCCGAATGGATTTTTTGCGGCAAATGCATCTGGACTATGAAACGATGGAATCGAATGGGATTATGATTCCGGTGCTGAGTGTAAGTTGTAACTATAAAAGCCCGGCAAGATTTGGTGATACCATTTGCATTATTCCGAAACTTGAAAAATTCCATAGTGTAAAATTTGAAATCAGTTATGAAGTGTTTTCAGAGGATTTACAAATTCTGCACAACCAGGCAAGCAGCGAGCACTGTTTTGTGGACTTTAATTTTAAGCCGGTCCATCTGAAAAGGGATTATTCGGAAATTTATCAAACGATGCAGCAGTTTGTAGGAGTGGATCTTATGGGAAATGTGGAAATGGATTGATTCTTATCTGATTTTTGTTAAAAATGATGAAAAAAATTCGATAAACGCCCCGATTTAAGTGCAAAATATAAAAAGAAGGTTGCGAAAGCAGCGTATGATTGGTATAATAGAAGTAAGTTATTTTCAAAGAGTTGCATGAAGAAGTTACATGGAGTTTATGGCGGAGTGGGGAGGGTGAATCGATGAAGAAAAAGATGATAATGTTATCAATATTACCGATTATTATTATGGTAATAGCAATTTTGATACTTACCTCTACGTTTGTAAAATCAGAATTGGACGGGGATGTTGAGCGGAACTTGAAGGGTGTTGCAACAGCTGTGCTAGCAGCATATGATCAGAATGATGGTGAATATAATGTGATTGGCAAATCTATCTGGAAGGGGATTTATAACATTTCCAAATCAGAGGGAATGCTTGATCCGATCAAAGAGAATTCAGGGATTGATATTTCTTTTTATTATGGAACAAGTATTGTAGTTACAACAGTTACCGATGCATCGGGCGAACGACTTGTGGGAGAAGAAGTCGACAACTCGATTGCGAAGAAAGTTATCGAAGAAAAAGAAACAGTTTTTTCAGATGGAATCCGAATCGGAGCAATTGATTATTATGGATATTATATGCCGGTTTATCAGTCAACATCCAAAAAAAAGACTCCGAAAGCTTCAAATGTGAGTGAAAAAGCTAAAGAAGATGGAAAAGACGGGGAAGTTCCGGAAGAAATTTCCAAAGAGCCAACAGAAGAAATCGTGAATCCTGAAGAGGGTGAAGTGATTGGAATTATATTTGCCGGTGCACCAAAGAAAGAACAGGACAAAACATACAAAGAGATTCTAAGAATTCTGCAGATTACCGGACTGCTTTCCATCCTTGTATTTTCAGTTTTTGCTGCAATGTATGCAACATCAATCAACAATTCGATTGCTGCAGCCGAGAATGCAGTAAAAGAAGTTGCAGCTGGAGAATTGACAGCAGAGGTTTCTGCCAAATACTTAAATCAGCAGGATGAGATTGGAGAATTGTGTCGGGCGATTGAAAGTATGAAGAATGAACTACGGTTTGTGATTGAAGACATCGATGGTAATACGCAGAAACTGTTAAATTCTGCGGATTCGTTAGATAGTAATGCACAGTCAACGTTATCCACTGTCGATAGCGTGGATCGTGCAGTGAATGAGATTGCTGATGGAGCAACTTCGCAAGCGAAAGACGCTGCACGTGCTACCCAGAATGTACTGGTTATGGGAGATGTATTGGTTGCCACGAACCAAGAAATCGATAATTTGGATAACAATGCCCTGATAATGAAAAATTCTAGTGAACAGGCAACCCGGTCGTTGGATGAATTGATGAAGATCAATCAGGAAGTAACAAACGCAATTCAGATGATTTATGAACAGACGAACCGGACAAATGCATCTTCTCAGAAGATTAAAGAGGCAACAAGTCTCATCAGCAATATTTCTGATGAGACAAATCTCTTATCCCTGAATGCTTCTATTGAAGCAGCAAGAGCAGGCGAACAGGGAAGAGGATTTGCAGTTGTGGCCAATGAGATTCAGCATTTAGCAGAGCAGTCAGGTACTTCGACAGATGCAATTGCGGCTATGGTCAATGAGTTGATCAGTGATTCGGATAAGGCTGTTGATACCATGAAGAAGGTAAATGAGATCATTCTGGAACAGAGCAAGAATGTAGAACAGACACAAGCAGTTGTGCAGGGAGTGATCAGAGCAATTGAGGAATCTCTTAGCTCCATTGTTTCAATCAAGCAACAGAGTACACATTTGAACAAAGTAAAGGATGAGATTGTAGAAGTTGTAGAGAGTCTGTCTGCAATTGCAGAAGAGAATGCAGCCAGCACCGAGCAGACTTCAGCAGCGACGGCCGAAGTTGCGAACAGCTTTAATGAAGTTACACAGGCAGCAGATTCATTAAAGGTGATTGCGGATAGCATTGCAGGTACAATCGGAACGTTTAAGTTAAATTAAGAGCCTGTTTTTGTTTAAGGGTTACAGAATGTGATGAGGGTATTACACTACATACAGTGTGGTACCCTTCTTGTTATGTGCTGTAAACTGTTACAGTTCAGTGGTTAGCCGGACGCAGGGATGGCTGTTTACTGGCTGGAGAATGAACTGTAACGAACTGTTACAATTGGTTTGACAAAATAAAGAGTCTGGGTTGTGAAAATAAAAGAGAATGGGTATAATGTATTATGTAGTAGACACACCTCAAATCTGAGTATGTTACAGTTCACTCGGTGGCGCGTCTGAACAGTAATAATCTGTGTATCGGTAAAGGAGTCATAATATGATCTTATTGATAGATTTATGGATTGCTGTTATTATATTATGGGTTCCACTCATGGTTATGATGTTGCCCATCTATTTGGTTAGAAAAAAAATACATCCATATAAGGAGAAAAGGACCGTTAGGAGTGTTATGAACAAAGCGTTTCTGCTAAGCCTGTTTGTTGCTGCTTTTCTGGAAAGTGGAATCATTGCGATGTATTTTGATAAATTATTAAGCACGGGATGAGATGTTGGAATCCTTATGGGAAGGAAAAATAATATGGCAAAAGAAATGACGGATCTGGAAAAATATTACAACAAATTTAATGAAGAGAAACGGTTAGACAGCCGACATGGACAAGTAGAATTTATCACATCCATGAAGTACATTCATAAATATCTAAAGGATTTACCGGATGCAAAAATCCTGGATGTGGGAGCAGGAACTGGAAAATATTCTGTTGCATTGGCAAAAGAAGGGTATGATGTGACGGCAGTGGAACTGGTGAAGTATAACCTGGGCATTCTAAAATCCAAGAATAGCAGTGTGAAAGCATATCAGGGAAATGCAATGAATTTGAAGCGGTTTGCAAATGAGACCTTTGATATGACATTGGTATTTGGTCCGATGTATCATCTATATTGTTTTGAGGATAAATTAAAAGCACTATTAGAAGCAAAGAGGGTGACAAAGAAGAATGGTGTCCTTTTGGTAGCTTACTGTATGAATGAATATTGTGTACTGACCTATGCGTTCAAAGAAAACCATATTCATGAGTGTCTCAAAGAGAATCGGCTGACGGAGGATTTTCATTCTATTGCAGAAGCAAAAGATCTGTATGATTATGTCAGGCTGGAAGATATTAACCGTCTGGATGAGGCAGCGGGACTTGAGAGGATTCAAATCATATCACCGGATGGACCGGCAGATTATATGCGACCGGTATTGAACGCAATGGATGAAGAGACTTTCCAGATTTTTATGAAGTATCATTTGTCTGTCTGTGAGAGACAGGATCTGATTGGCGCGGGGGCACATACCCTGGATATTTTAAGAAACGGAAAATAAAGAAATGGAGAATAAAACATGGTAGATCAGAATACGTTTATGGAAACAATAAAGGCAGTCGCTGAAATTATTCGTACTTCAGCCACACCGTTGTCCGAAAAAGAAATTCTCGGATATTTTGAAGATATGGAATTAGACGATAATCAGAAAAAGATTGTCATGGAATATTTGAGCAATCCTGAAAATATTCAGAATGAGCAGGAAGAGGCGAATGAAGATTCGAAGGATGAATCGAAGGATGAGTCGGTTGAGGAAGGAAAATCTGCTGTTTTTCAAATGTATTTAGAGGAACTTTCCTATCTTCCGAAGTACAGCAAGGAAGAAAAGGAACAACTGTATAAACAACTGTTACAAGGGGATGAAAGTGTCATCCGAAAAATATCGGACGCATGGCTAAAAAAAGTACTGGCCACGGCAGAAAAATATATAGAACCCAAATTACTGATAGAAGATTTGATACAGGAAGGGAATATGGCATTATTTTTAAAACTTCAGGAACTTTGCAAGACGAGAGAAAATGTTGATGTGGAAAAGGAGCTTGCACAGGCGATTGAAGAGGGGATTGTGGATTATGCTTCTGAAATGAGCGGAGAACGGGAATTGGAAAACTCGGTTTTGGGCAAGGTGAATCTGGTGCATGAAGCCAATAAACTGTTGGCAGAAGAAAATGGAAGAGATCCTTCTATAGAAGAACTGTCAGAATATACCAAGATGCCGGTAGAAGAATTGCAAGATATTATGGACATGATAAAATCAACGGATGAGAAATAAGCGAGATGTACGATAAGCCGTATGTGAAATAACGAAGTCATATGATTAGGGTGAAGGAAGAGAGGAGACAGAGATGTCAGATGCAAAGCGAATTCTCGTTGCTGATGATGCAGAGGAAATAAGGGAAGTAGTAAAGATTATGTTGGAAGATGCAGGATTTGAGGTGATTCTTGCGAATAATGGAAAGGAAGCGGTCGAAAAATTTGATGAGAGTATCGATCTGGTCATTCTGGATATTATGATGCCCAAAAGCAGTGGAATTGATGCCTGTGTAAAAATCCGGGAAAAAGCGGAAGTGCCGGTATTATTCCTGACGGCAAAAACAGCCGAGTCGGATATGGTTGAAGGGTTTGAAGCAGGTGGTGATGATTACCTTACGAAACCTTTTTCTTTTACAGAGCTGTTGCTGCGGGTAAAAGCCTTGTTAAAACGACCATATATGGGACAACAGAATGCAGAAAATTCCCATTCTCAAATTGTGATTCAGGATCTTGTTTTAGATACAGATTTGCAGCAGGTCATGAGGAATAATAAAGAGATTTCTTTGACGGAGATTGAATATCGAATCTTGCTGCTTCTTGCGTCAAATAAGAATCGTATTTTTACTGCAAAAGAGATTTATGAAAGTGTTTGGAAAGAAGCCTATATGCCTAATTCCACGAATACAGTAATGGTACATATTCGAAATATCCGCAAGAAATTGGGTGATACCGGTCCGAATGCAAAATATCTGCATAATATCTGGGGAAGGGGTTATCGAATTGTATAAGTTCTGGAATGCTTTAAAATCAAAACTGACATGGTATCTTGTGGGATGTGTGATTATTGCTGGAGTAGTCTCTATTGGATGCGGTTATGTATTGTTTTTTTTCGGTCAGAGTTTTATCGAAACCCAATATGATGATCCGGAATTTAATAAGGCCTTTCAAAAGAAATACGTAAAAGATTTACAGAAATACATTTATGATAATGGTATTACGTTAGACAACATTAAGGAAATAACGGGTTGGACCGATAAGAATTATCAGGTATATCTGGCACTTTATCAGAATAGCAAAGTAATCTTTAGTTCGGATCGTACATGTTATGATGAGGATGAGAAAGAGGATATTGATTATGATGAAGAGGAATTGTCGGATCTGGAAACGTTATTTCAGATAGAAATGGCAGATGGAACAGTTGCGAGTGCAGACATTTTCTGCTATGATTATTGGCAGTATTATCATTATGTATGGATTATGAGCGTGGCTGTTGGAATTGCACTGTTTATTAAGATTCTGATCAAAATGCTCGGTAAGAAGTTAGCTTATATTAATCAGCTTGAAAAAGAACTGCAAATTTTAGAAGGAGGTAATCTGGAATATCCCATCACGATAAAGGGTAATGACGAGATTGGCAATCTGGCAAGAGGAATTGAACAGATGCGGCTTTCTATTATTGAGAACATGAAGAAGGAGAGACTGCTTCTTCAGTCAAATAAGGATCTGGTTACAGAATTGTCGCATGATTTGCGAACGCCACTTACCACCTTGACAGGTTATTTGGAAATCCTGAATATGAATATTGGAAAGGATCAGGAACAGAGAGAGCATTACTTAGAACTTTCTCTTGCGAAGACAAGAGAAATCAAGGAACTGTCCGATGAATTGTTTGAGTATTTTCTGATTTATGGGGAAGATAAGAAGAAATTTGAGGTAGAAGAAGTTCCGGCTAATATGCTTGTGGAGGATCTGATTGAGAATCAGTTCTTATGTCTGGAAGAAGAGGGATTTCAGTTGCAGAATGTCAATTATATTGATGAGAATACGGGCAATTGTAGGATCAATGCCAAATATATGCAACGGGTACTGAATAATATTTTATCCAATCTGGATAAGTATGCGGATAAGGAGAAGCCTATTGAAGTTTCTGCAATGAAGGAGCAGAATTATTTGATTATACGAGTGCGGAATGGAATCCGTAAGAATCTGGATACTCACGATAGCACGAAGATAGGACTTATTACCTGTGAGCGTATTATGAAGCTGCATCAGGGAGAATTTCAAAAATATGAAGTAGCGGATGAATTTGTGGTGAAGCTGATACTTCCATTGGTCTGTTAAAAAGGATTATATACAAAACCGTTTGCAAGCCGGGTGCTTGTCGGGAAAATCATATATTAGCAATGAGAACAGTTGCATAAGAAAGGAAGGAAAAATGTTAGGAATTATAGGTGCAATGGATGAAGAAGTTACAAAGATTAAAGTACAGATGGAGAATGTGAATGTCATGACAAAGGCATCCATGGATTTTTATGAAGGTACGATAAGTGGACATTCAGTGGTTGTTGTCCGTTCGGGAATTGGGAAGGTTAATGCGGCGATGTGTGCACAGATCCTTACAGATGTATATCAGGTAGATGCCATTATCAATACGGGAATTGCAGGTTCCCTGAATGCAGAGATTAATATTGGAGATATCGTCTTATCAACAGATTCGTTGGAACATGATATGGATGCAGGTGCATTTGGATATCCGGTAGGACAGATTCCAAGGATGGATACCCTTTCCTTTGAGGCAGATGCCAGACTGCGCAAGATTGCAAAGGAGGCATGTGAACAGGTCAATCCGGAGGTGACCGTGTTTGAAGGAAGAGTGGTTAGTGGAGATCAGTTCATATCCGATAAAGAAAAAAAAGAATGGCTCGTGAAAAATTTTGCAGGATATTGTACAGAAATGGAAGGAGCAGCGATTGCTCATGTTGCATACCTGAACCGGATTCCATTCCTTATTATCCGGGCTATTTCGGATAAGGCAGACGATTCGGCTTCTGTGGACTATCCGACATTTGAAGCGAAGGCAATTGAACATTCGGTGAGACTCTTATTGGAGCTTTGCAATCGATTGTAAGGAGATGAATTATTTTCACTTGTCTGTAAATATATAATTGGTGTTACAAACTAACATTTAAATAAATCTATAAATTAAAGAAGAAAGGAAAATTTATTATGGAAAAAATAGCAAGTTTTACAGTAAATCATTTAACTCTTTTACCGGGACTATATGTTTCAAGAAAAGATACAGTTGGGAATGAAGTGATCACTACGTTTGATATCCGGATGACCAGACCCAATTATGAACCGGTGATCAATACAGCAGAGATTCATACCATTGAGCATCTTGGAGCGACTTTTTTAAGAAATCATGAGCAGTATAAGGATAAGGTGATCTATTTTGGACCAATGGGATGCAGAACCGGATTTTACATGGTACTTGCAGGCGATTATGAATCAAAAGATGTGGTTCCTTTAGTCACAGAATTATTTGCATTTATGAAAGACTTTGAAGGGGAGGTGCCGGGGGCTGCCGCCAAAGATTGTGGAAACTATCTGGATATGAATCTGGGAATGGCAAAGTTTGTTGCAAAGAAGTATTATGATGAGGTGTTGACTGATATTTCAGAGGAGAGATTGGTTTATCCTGAATAGGAGGTGACTCAATGCGAGGCACTGTGGAAGGGGCACCTGCAATATGGAAAAGAATAACCGGACTGCTGCTGTTGCTTGCGGCAGTCCTTGTTTTCGTATCAAAGGATGCTTTTTTGTATTCTGATACGATTGTAAAGGTGATGTCGGTAGAGAACACCTTTGCATTTAGCAATCAGGGTCCAAATGAGGAAGAGGAGCAATATTATGAACAGGCAATAGAAGGACGCATTTTGAACGGTGCAGATATAGGAGCGGTCATTTCTTTATCAAATACCTATTCATCTTCAGGTGTCAATGATGAGCGCTATCGCAAAGGAGATCAGTTGTTTGTTACCATATCAAAGGGAAATGGAACGGGAATGATTATAGGAAAGAAACGAGATGTTTATCTTGTATTGCTCATAGGGATGTTTTTATTTGCATTGTTTGTGATTAATCGTTGGCAAGGGGGAATTATATTTGTTTCGCTGATCATTAACATTGGTATTTTCCTGATAGCCCTTATGTGTTATGGTCAGGGGGGCAACCTGATTCGTATTTCTATGCTTTTGATGATGGTCTTTAGTGTTTTGACCTTGCTTTTTGCCGGAGGATTTCACAAAAAAACAGCGGTTGCAATCGTTTCAACATTATTTACTACCCTGCTTTGTTATTTCATCTACGAGATTGTATTGCATACCAGTGATCGCCTGCCGTATGAGATGATGGATTATGTTGTAAATCCAACAGATTTATCAGATTTATTTTTTGCAGGTGTTTTGATGGGAAGTCTGGGTGCTATCATGGATGTATGCATTAGTATTGCTGCCGGAGTTTCGGAAATTATGATACAGACACCGGATATTGGACGAAAACCTTTGGTTCGGTCCATACGGGAGATGGGGTATGACATTATGGGCACAATGATTAATGTACTTTTTTTTACCTATATCAGCGGTTCACTCCCGATTCTGGTGATTAAGATAAAAAATAGTTATACGTTGTATCATTTGATACAGTTTCAGTCGATATTTGAAATTATCCGTTTTCTGATGGGAGCCATTGGAATTGTTCTGGCAATTCCGGTATCGGGAATGTGCTCGGTGCTGATTTTGCATTCCCGACGATTTGAGGACGGAAATATGGTGAAAGAACAGAAATAGAGTGGAATTATCACACCGCAGAGCAGGTTTTGGTGTTTGAAGGGTGAACTTTTACCAATCATATCATATGGATAGGGGAAAAGGAATGATACTGAAATTATTTATTATTTTATTTTTTCTGATGCTATTAGTAGGAGGAAATCGCGGACTGGATTCTTTTCTGGCATTAGTGCGTACAATTTTTGCTTTTGTGTTAAATGTGTATTTCATTGCATGGGGGATGCCACCAGTTGTGACAACTTTTTTGGTCAGCATTTTTTTTGTAATAACAGTACTTTATTTTCAAAATGGAAGAAATATAAAGATGCATGCAGCGGCACTTTCGGTTATGATAATTGTCCTTTTTATTATGGTGACAGCGGGACCGGTTTTGTGGAAAGCAGGGGTCAGCGGGTACAATGAGATTGAACAGTATGAAGAAATCAGTATGTACTTGTCTGCAGATTTATCCATTTCCATGTCGGCAGTTTCACTATCTGCGGTTGTATTGGGATTACTGGGAGCGGTTATGGATACTGCAGTAGCAATCACTACTGCAGTCCATGAGGTATATGTAAACCAGCCGGCTCTAGGGGAAAAACAATTGATTCGTTCAGGTCTGGCAGTCGGAAAAGATATTCTGGGAACGACTGTCAACACTCTGTTTTTTGCAGGACTGGGAGAAAGTATCATGCTGGCGGTTTTGTTTATGAGAAACGAAGATACCTTTGCTTCAATACTCAATTCCAAGGCACTATTTCAAGAAGTATCCGGGTTGATCATTGGAGCAATCGGCTGTTTGTTGATTATTCCCGTCAGTAGTGTGATGATGGCATATTTCTTAATGAATTCTGAAAAAAAGGAGTAGAAAACACAAAAATATTGTAACAGTTCAGCCTTTGGCTTCACTGTTATGCATCGGACACAGTTTCGTGTTCCAATGTGCCCGATGCTGGTACATTTTATGTTGTTGGTATGCCGCCTGCAGCAAGTGCAGGCGGCTAAAGGGTGAATTGTTGTAAATTGTTACAAAAATGTTACGATTATTGCAAAAAGTACTTGAAAAATGTAAAAAATATGTTAGAATAAAATCTGTGATGAAAACAGTTCCAAAGAGAGCTGGAAAGGATATTATTTTATGAAATCAAAAAGAGTATTAATTCTAACAATATTATTTACATTTAGTCTGGTAGCTTTCTTTTCAACAACATCTGAGGCAGCTGGAAAGGTAAAACTCAACAAGACAAAGCTTGTTTTAGAGATGGGAACCCAAGGCAAGTTGAAGGTGAAGAATACCAATAGCAAGGTAAAGTGGTCCACCTCTGATAAAAAGGTTGTGAAAGTTAAGAAAGGAACTCTAACGCCGGTATCAGTCGGAAGTGCTAAGGTGACTGCCAAAGTAAATGGAAAGAGCTATGTATGTCAGGTAGTTGTTGCAGATTATGAAGGAATGTCAATTGAACAGAAGGAAGTTGTAAGCTATGCATTACAGTTTGTTGGTAATCGTTATGTTTACGGTGGCTCCAGTTTGACAAAAGGAACTGATTGTTCTGGTTTTACCATGTCGGTTTATAAGCAGTTTGGGTATGATTTGTTTCACAATGCATATCAGCAGTTAAAAGATACAAAGAGTGTCAAGATGAAGAAGATTCAGCCGGGAGATTTGATTTTCTACGGAAGTAGTAAGAAGAGTTGTTCACATGTTGCACTGTACATAGGTAACGGCAAAGTGGTACATGCATCGACAGCAAACACAGGAATTATTATTTCAAATTATAATTATAGAAAATATATAGGTGTGGGACGAGTTCTTTCAACAGCAACCTACCCGGATGATTTAACTGAGGAAGAAGTTACAGAAGAGACGGTTACAACGGAAAAAGCTACAACTAAAGTGGTTACGACGGAAGCAGCTTCAACAAAAGAAGTTACGACAGAAGCAAAAACTGTGAAAGAAGTTACTACAGAGAAAGAGACTACGAAAGAGTCTACGACTGAAAAGGTAGTAGCAGCAGAGGAGATTCCGGTGGAAGTGGTTTCGGAGAAGGAGAATACTGCAACTGAAGAGGAGTCTGCAGTAGATGATTCTGTTGAAGAGACTTTGATTGAAGAATCTACTTTTGGAAAGCGATTAGACGGTGTAGCATCTATATTTTAGATTGAAAATAAAAAAATAGATATACGATGATAAGACGGTGGTTTAGAGATAACCACCGTCTATTTTTATGACTTCACCGGTTAAATAAAATGGAGTTTGATAGAGTTGGCTGATCATTTGAGCAATTTCAGATGCGGTACCGAAACGGCAGGCAGGAATATCATCGCAAAGAGCAGTTCTTTCTTCTTCATTAAAACATGCATTCATTTGGGTATCAATTGCACCACATGCCAACGCATTTACCCGTATATTGCTTGGAGCCAGTTCTTTTGCCAATGCTTTGGTAAAGGCGTTGATACCGCCTTTGGTCGCACTGTATGCAACTTCGCAGGAGGCACCGCTGATTCCCCACATTGAAGAAATATTGATAATATGACCGGATTTTCGGTGAACCATATGAGGAATGATTCGGTTACAGCAGTTGAAAACGGAGGTCAGATTTGTGTTTATGATGTGATTCCAATCATGGATTGTCATATCCGTAAGAAGTCCTACATAGGAGATTCCGGCGTTATTTACAAGAAGATCAATATTAGGAAATGTATCGGTTGCTTGCTTTATGAACTGTTCAGCAAATGCATAATCTCCAATATCGCCTGAAATTGCAAGGCACGTTTTACCCAACTGTTCGATTTCCTGTTTTGTTTGTTCAAGGTCTTCTGGATGGGCAAACGAGTTGATTACCAGATAATCAAACTGTTTTGCCAATTCAAGTGCACAGGCTTTTCCGATTCCTCTAGAGGCACCGGTTATAATTGCTGTCTTTTTCATAGTTTTTATTCTCCTTAAAAAATAAATATCAATTCGTATCAATTCAGCAAGGCTGAACAGATACGTAACAGGCATGGTGCTGACGCAGATTACAGTATGCCGGTCTTATCGTAAAATATACAGTTCATTCATATTATCCCGTGTTTTGTGAGTTTCTATATTGAACGGATAAATATATACATGGATTGTAGCATGAAATATGCTATCCTGCAACTTGACGAATATACTTTGTGAAGCATAGTTTTGCCCCCCGACATCATGTCATTTACTTAAGCCGGACGTTGCCGGATATGTTATATGTTTTCCATTTCGGGCACGAGCTAAAGCATACCTTCGAACTAAGCT
>CAJOPP010000051.1 GCA_905236365.1 uncultured Lachnospiraceae bacterium | reverse complement strand
CCGCGTACGGTATTATGTGAAAGGCCGATGAACTTCCAATCGTAGACACTGTCCTCGCGGATTCGTCCAACGGATACCCCCATACCATTCTCGAAATCCACATCCAGACTAACCTGTGGACGATTATCTTCTTCCATATATTGGATAAACTGCTTTGGTGCACTTGGCAATTCCAACTCCTGTGGAACACCCTTATACTCTACTAACTTCTGGATCAACTGTTCCTTCGTCGGCTGCTTCTTAAACTTCACAAATACAGCTGCAGTATGACCATTCAATACCGGAACACGGATACACTGGCAAGTAATCACCGGAGTGGTTGCCGGAACAATCTCACCCTTCTCTTCATCAATATGTCCCCAGATACGAAGTGGCTCCTTTTCCGACTTTTCTTCCTCACCACCAATAAATGGAATAATATTACCAACCATCTCTGGCCAATCCTTAAAAGTCTTTCCTGCTCCGGAAATCGCCTGATACGTTGTTGCCACAACCTCATATGGTTCGAATTCCTTCCATGCAGTCAAAACAGGAGCATAACTCTGAATCGAGCAGTTTGGTTTTACGGCAACAAATCCACGAGTGGTACCAAGTCTCTTCTTCTGGAAATCAATCACCTTCATATGATCCGGATTGATCTCCGGTACTACCATCGGTACATCCGGAGTCCATCTATGTGCAGAATTGTTGGAAACAACCGGAGTCTCTGTCTTGGCATATGCCTCTTCGATTGCCTTGATCTCGTCCTTAGTCATATCTACTGCACTGAATACAAAGTCAACCGTGCTGGCAACTTCTTCTACTTCATTTACGTTGTGCACGATAATGTTCTTTACCGCTTCCGGCATCGGAGTATCCATCTTCCATCTGTCACCAACTGCCTCTTCATAAGTCTTTCCAGCACTTCTTGGGCTGGCTGCAATCGTTGTCACCTCAAACCATGGATGATTCTCTAACAATGCAATAAATCTCTGACCTACCATACCGGTACCACCAAGGATACCAACCTTTAACTTATCACTCATCTCTCAACAACTCCTCTTTATCGTATTTCATAATTCTACACCATAATACTCTAATCCCAGGAATTTCGCAAGTTTTTTTTAACGGACATAAACAGAAATTATTTCGAATACACTCCATAAACATCACACGCAAGATCCGTTTTCGAAAATTTGAGCACGACTCTTTAAAGTATACAATTTAATATAATACACCACACAAATCTTCTAAAAATAGGTGGTATTTTCACTCTATTCTCGAAATAATATTATTCATTCTGAATTTTCCAATACTCCGAATATAACCCCTTTAAGGCTATCAAATCTTGATGCTTACCTTGTTCAACAACAGTACCCTTATTCATAACATATACATAATCACATTTTTTTATTGTAGAAAATTTATGTGCAATAATGATACATGTCACATCTTTACAATAATCTGAAATCATATTTTCTATGTGTTGTTCTGTAATAATGTCCAAATTACAAGTAGCCTCATCCATAACTAATATGGAAGCTTTTTTAGCAGTGCTCTCGCAATCGCAATCCTTTGTTTCTGTCCACCTGAAAGATTTTTTCCATTTTCCTCAATCATTGTATCATATCCCATTGGAAGTGAAAATATAAATTCCTCCAATCCACATTGTTTGCTCACTTCCTCCACCTCTTCTTTTGAAATGGAATCGTCCCCCATTCTTAAGTTATTATACACAGAATCCGAAAACAAAAATATATCCTGCGAAATATATGCAATATTTTGACGAACTGCTTGAGGTGTTAATTTCGAAATATCCTGCTTCCCAACAGTAATGGAACCTTGTTCAGGCTGATAAAATCCCATCAAAAGTTTTACAAGTGTTGTTTTTCCACATCCACTATCACCTATTACTGCCACTTTTTTCCCTTTTTCTATTTTTAGACTAACGTCTTTGAGAATCAGATTTCTGTTTCCATATCTAAAATTGACATTTTGGAATTGTATGTCTCCATCTAACTTTTCCCCAATACTACCCTGCTTTTCAATATCTGCGTCTAATATATCGTTCAACCGTTCAGCAGCAACAGTAGCCGTTTGGAGCATTGGCTGTAAATTAATCAGATTTTTAACCGGTTCCAAAAAATAATCCAAAAGATAGTAGAATGTCATCAACTCACCTAATGTAATAATATCTTCCAAACACAAAGTGGCACCCATCCACAACAGTACTACAATTCCAACGGAAGACAGTAGCACAACAAGTGCCTCTTGTAATGAATATATAACAGAGCTCTTTACAATTTTATCAACAAGTTTTCCAAAGGTATCTGCCGTTTTTGATTTTGCAATATTTTCATATCCTGAAGCCTTTATTTCCTCTATCCCATCAATTGACTCTTTTAGATACGAAGTAACTCTTGCATCCTGCTCCATGATATCATGGTTGATATTTTTGATTGGCTTTCGAAATGCCAATACAACAATAGCATACAATAGCATAACAATAACGGTCATTATAAATAAAGTATGACTAATGATAAACAGAAAGATACCACATGCTATCGCCATTATCGTATCTAACATCATTGACAATGTAGTTGTAGATATCGTTTCCCGAATCTTATCTGTATCCGAAAAACGTGAAATCAATTCTCCGGTATTTCGTGTTCCAAAAAAATTAATCGGCAAATCTATCAAATGATCATAATAATCCAACGTTAATGGCAATGCGACTTTTTTCCCAAGTACCGCCAAACTATATCCTCTAATCAAGCGAAGAAAGAATTGAAAAACATATAACAAAATAATCGAAATACAAACGGTTTCCAGGTTTGAAAAAACAATCGAAAGTTTATCTTCCAGTTTGTCCAGTATATTCTCATTTTCAAGAGTATGACCAGTATGCTCCTCTTCTTCCATCGTCTCACCGTTTACCATAACAACGTCATCAATAACATATTCGAAAACAACCGACCCCACTATATTAATTCCAGCAACCACAAGAGACACTAAGAATACACAGAGTAATGCTTTCTTTTGAGTTGTAATATATTTAAAAAATTTTCTAAACGAGCCTTTTCTTTCATTCTTTTTTTCAAAACTTTCACCCGGCTTAAAAATTACAACCTGTTTTTGCCAATAATAAAAAAATTTATCCAATGGCATTTTACCAATATTTTCTGTTCCCGGATCCCCTATGACAAAGTAATCCTTTTTCACGCCATATACAACGATATAATGCTCATACATATCTTCATTTATGATTCTTGCAATAAAGGGAAATTTCACCTCTTCTTTTTCAATGGAATCTATCAATTCTTCCGGAGATCCTTCTAATGCATCAGCTTCCAATCCTAGTTCCTGAGCACCGGTAACAAGTCCATATATATTTGTCCCTTGTTTGTCAACTTTAATTATATTTCTAAAACGTGCCATTGGTAACTTAAGACCATAGTACTCACATATCATAGATAAACATGCTGCTCCACAATCTTTTTCATCATGTTGCCTCACATGTGGATATCTCATACCTATTACCCCTCCTTTTTCTTTATAATTTATATCTCAGTTCTACAAAACACAATCAATTATATTGCTTTGATTTTTAACAGCATTAAAATGGGCAACTAACTTTTCTAAGTCAGCTGCCCTAAAAAAAATTAATAAGTAATGTGTGTTTTTTTATAATTGCCTAATCCATTATGGCTAACCTTAATGTGAAGTTTCACAGCCCATTCAGTTGCAAAACACCAGAAGCAACGACTACACTTATAATATGTATAAATCTTACCTCCATTAGCTTGACGCATACTCTCATTTGTCATTGAATGCATAATCTCGTTCTCCTTTCAATAATAAAAAAAATTTTACTTAAATAGTAAGCATACTTCTATATTTGCGTCAACTATTTTTTACCTTTTCTACTTTATCACTATATATTCAGTTACTGTTCAAACGCAATGTCATGATGTCAGGGTCAAAACTATGCATTTGGGGTTGTTTTGAAAACATATACTACACTCGATGACTATTTACTGGCTAACGAGTGAACTGTAACTATATTCACATTTTCATAAACATTTTTTTACAAATCTCCGAAAACCACTTTCTCTCCACATTATTTGAGTCAATTTATCATAATTTACTTTATCAAAAAACTGTTCTATATCAATATCTATTACCCATTCATATCCCTCATTTAAGTATTCCTCAGTTACATTCCTGCTTTTCCTGCCCACACGATTTCTGGCTATTGTATTATTTTAAACAAAACGATTTGTACTATAAATCGTTTCAATCCTTCGACTTTCACCTACTATGACTTCATCTGACTCCCTCTCCAAACCTTTTCGACCATATATTCCGATATGTGAATAGGATCTCCCGAGGTAAGACACTAATCTTTCGTTCCACAACCTCTTGATATACAACATCGGTTTACGTTTACCATGTTGGCTTTAATTTGTGACGCAATCTTACCCGCCTAATCGCCTTATCAAGTTTCTGTTCGTAGGCTCAAGAACTTTGCTACATTACTCCCTTCATCCATACCATTACTGATACCGACTTGTGGTTCACTACACTTCGCGGTAAATACCCCTGATCAGATTTTCACTAGCAAGACTAGTATCATACTCGGCACACGTCAAATTCCCCGAAGCAAGCAACGGGGCATGACCTAGCTTGTGCTTAGTTTGTTGCCATCCGAAATAAAAATAGAACACGGCTACTATAGTTATCACTTACTGTATTGAATACTGCAAACTAACTCTATTCCATCTATCTTCGGCATCATGATATCTAAAATCTCCAGGGAAAGCTCCGAATATTCCCAGAAAATATCCAACGCTGCCTCCCCATCCGCTGCTTGGTACACGAGAAATCCTTCTTCTAATACATCCTTTACAAGATTGTGCAGCAAATCATCATCTGCCACTAAAAGACTCACTGCCATATTCTTTTTCCTTTCTATCCGTATTTCACTACCCATTCCATAAGATGCATGAGCTATTATATTCTCCAAATATGAAATATTGGTGTAACAAATACATTATGCATTACCAATCAATTTAAAAATACCGATAATCACAGAAATGACCAGGATTACCACAGCCAAACTAATCAGGATCAACAAAAAAATTGTAATCTTTTTCCACTTATGCTCTTTCCACGCAAGAAACATTACCGAAAATACATCGACACAAAAGAAAAACTGAAGGATAGAACATAGAACTACCGTTACCACATTATGAATCTTCGCCTTGTATGAAAGACGCAAGTATGAGATCACATAAGGTGCAGAAAACGCCAGAACCAGCCACCCCATTATAGAACCTAACATGACTGCCATAGGACCCGCAAAGATCATAAATGGCACAGGAATAAAGGTCAACAATCCCATCACTGCTATCCCGATTCCACCGATTAAGTAAAATGGTATACAGCCATACTTTATAAGCACCATTGCATTGAGCATAAGAATTCTATTCTCTGGTTTTCCAAATAGAATTGCTGCAACAATATTGCCAATCGCACATATTACGACCGGAGCAAATATCCAGTTTGCATTATCATATGACTCCACGATACAGGAGCCGATAAAAATAAAATAGACAGAAAAGACGTATGTGATTGGAAACAGATAAAACAAATGAAATCCACTTTTTAATTGCATTTGTCCCTTCTCATATGATGGGGAATCATACTGATTTTGCATATCTTCTATATTTTTATGATAATCCATTCTTCTCTCCTATTTTCATCAATCTGCTTG
>CAJOPP010000050.1 GCA_905236365.1 uncultured Lachnospiraceae bacterium | reverse complement strand
GCAGGGGTATCGAAGAGGTCATAACGAGGCGGTCTTGAAAACCGTTTGGTGTAACAGCCACGTGGGTTCGAATCCCACCCCCTGCGTAAGAAAAGGAGTCCGAATGGACTCCTTTTTCTTACGCATTAGGTCGGTGTATCCATCCCACGGTCATTTCACTTAATTATGACTTAGGTGTCGCAATATAGCACTTGGATATCAAGTATGTGTACTTGTCAAAAATAGTAGTAACACTCACTATAGTTGTACATTCACATTATTCCCGGAGGGCTCTCTTACCGGGCCGGTACTTACGGTGATGCCTTCTGATAATACATCCACAGGCTCATAATCCGAAGCAGCGTCATATTCGGATATGTCATCTTCATCCGATACGATATCCGTTTCGGCGTTCTTATCTTTTTTCGTTACTTTCAGATCGCCCTCTGATCCGCCGGTTTCGGTTGTATCCTTTTCGGATTCAGCAGCCTTTTTCAGTTTGGCATCTGCATCAGAGAGAGTATCTAACTGCGAAGAAGTTATCTCCTGAGCTTTTGATTCAAGGTCGGCCAGTTTTTCTCTTTTCTTGGTGGTATCATCGCCACGTGCTTCATCTAACTTGATCTCAGATTCAAGGATACCGGCTTTTCCTTCCATATCTGCCTTTACAGCTCCTTGTACTTTGGCTTGATCCATGGAAATGTCGGCTGAAATAATGGCTTGCATGCTTGCGCTTGACATACCGGTACTGTTTTTTCTTGTTTTTCCGTATTGACTGTTCCCGCCAAGCATATCGGTCATTGATGGACTGCTCTTTTTCCGGCTTTCTTTTCGCTGGTCTATCTGATGCTGGCGAAGCTGATTCTGAAGATCAGTAATCTGTTGCTGGATATCCTGACGCTTCTTCATTTTTTCTTCCGGTGACATATCTTTATTATCACCCAGCTCCTGCATTTGCTTCTGGGCATTTGCAATCTGATTTTGAATGTTCTTGCTAAAGGGATCAGAGTCCTTATTCATTTCAATCCGAAATGATGGTGTTCCGGTGGTGTTTCCGCTTATTCCACTGATATTCATACTATAGCCTCCTTCCGATATTCATAGGCGTTCCCCGCTACAACTTCGGTTTATTGACTGACACTTTCCGTACTGTTTGTGTTTTTTGAATTGTAATAGTCCTCAAACAGCTTGTTAGCAGCATCTATCGTCTCCTTGCAGATTGACGGAAGCTCCCTCCCCCAGGTCTTTGTAGCCTGCTTAAAGCCCTTTTCCATGGCTTTTTGCATTTCCTTCATCTTGTCTACATCATCACCGGCCAGGGCCTGTGCAAAATCAAAAAGCCTCTGAGATGTTTGCTTTACGCCATAGTATCCGTCTTCTGATATGTCTTTTTGTGCCTGTGCTCTGGTAGCAGAGTCAACTTTAAGATTCCCGCCTGCAAGCTGTCGCCAGAAATCGTTGCCTGTTGCTTTTCCGTATGCGTCAACCTGACCCTGAAGTGTTTTCTGGACTATTGCCATTAACTGATTACGCCTATCTTCTTCTGCAGCCTTTAACTGCTGCACGATAGCGGCTCTGTCAGCAGGAGACTTTTTTGCTATGTCATATGTGGCTTTATCCTTACTTTCCGCAGACTTCTTTTCGTATACTGCTCCCTGATCATCTGCCTTTATCGGGGTTGCCTGTTCATCTTTGTTTTTTTCAGGAACAGTCCTTTTGCTTGTCGTGTTACCGTAATAGCCATAGTTGCCATAATCATTTGTTATACTCATATTCATCGTTTACCTCCTTACGATATGTTTTGTTAACATTTGTTAATCGTTGTATTAAAAAAATTATATTGCTATATCCATCACATTGCCGACATCCGTCTGCGGAGCATCCTGAACCATTACCGGCATATCAATGCATCCATCCAAGGTTAATGAAACACCACTGTCGCAATTTGCTGAAATATCGGCTTTTCCTGCATTTTCCTTTTCCGATTGAAGACGATCAAATAAGGCTTTAAGGTACTTTAAGTCTGCCTGTAATATATCTCTGGCTTCATCGGATCTGTGTTTTAACTTCAGTTGCTCCAGATCCTCCGGAGTCATGGACCCTGTCAGAACTTCGGCCAACTCATCCATTTCTTCATCCAATGCCATTGTTTCATCAAGCATTCGGAGCATTTCATCAGAACTCATCTCAAGTTTTTCCATGAGAGCCTCTAATTCTTCCTGTTCAAGTTGCTTAATCTCTTCGTCAGACGCTGCTTCTTCAGTTGTTAATTCGGGTTCTATGAGAAGTTCGTCGTTTTCGCCGATTTTTCGCTCTGCAGTTTCTTCCATTCTCAGATTCTTTTCTTTTTTTTGACAGGCTCTTTGTACCATCTCAGCATGAAGTATTGCCCGTAAGATTTCTTCTTCGTCGTAGTTCCCGGATTTGAGCTGTTTTTTTAACAGACCTATCTTTGATCTTATGCTGTTTGATACCTGCATTGCTTTCGTTGCTGTTTTTGCCTGTAAAACCTGTGAGGATATCTGCTTAAAACTATACAACGGCGATTTCTTTTTCTTTCCGTTTGCTGATGCCTTCCTTGGCCTTGAAACGGAAATAGTTCCGACATGATTCCCGTTGAAATCATACAGCCTCTTACAGCTATACTCCGTGCTGCCTCTTATCTTGACTTCCCATCCATACAATGAAACCACCTCCTTGTGTGTCTCAGTATTACTGAATCGATTACAGCCACATAATTATTCTGTTCCATGTGTCTATGCCACTATACTTTGGTGTTTTGATAACTCCTTCACCGGCCGCTATTTTTTTTGGTGCAAGTATTCCTATATCACTTCCTCCTCCCATCCCTGGAATCTTATAATACCCGCCGGTAGCGAAACATATATCATTGATGTCATTTACAATGTCAGGACACTGACGCTTTAACTCTTTGCAATCGATATACATGTATTCATCATCATATGCAGTTATAATAGACGAATCTCTATCAATAATCACCACAGCCATTCTGTCAGTGCTAAAAACAGCAGAGTCATCCATTGTACTATATCTTGCATATGATATTCTCTTTATGCCTATGATCAATGCAATCAGAGTTATGGCCAATAAAACGATTCCCGTTGCAAGTCGTTTTGAATTGTATGATCTGAAGTTTGTAATCCGTTTCATTCGTTCTTTAAGAGCTATGTAACTATCGTCACGGAAATAATATAAAACATTGTAAGTCTCCGGCAATTCATAACGATCAGTCTGTCTTTTCGCATTTTCAAGTAACACTTTACCATAATGGATCGAGTCCATATTGTTTCTTTGGATAGTTACCGCATCGCAAACATCTTCGAGATCTCTTTTCAAGTATTTTTCGAAAATGTGTAATAATATGTTGGGCCAAAGCAGGACTCTGAGCACTTCCCATAACAGTTGTATCCATAAATGCCCTAATATTATATGTGTTTCCTCGTGTTTAACGATTATTTCAGCCTGCTCCCTTTCAATATCTTTTGGTATAACGATCATCGGCCTTATACAACCTGCGCAGAATGATGATATTTGTGAAGGAAATTGTCTTATATCATATTTGGAAGAAATACCGTTGCACTCATCGATTGCCTTGATTCGACGGATAAGATTTCTTCTTCTCCGAATAAAATACCCGGTGAATATTATTCCGGCAGAAATATATATCAGTGGTATTATGTGATATCCGGCACATATGTTATACCACCAATAGAAAAGCCTGACTCCAATCCTGCTTTCAAAATACAGATGCAGTTTTCCACAAAAAATACAAGGGATTATCAATGCCCAGAGCGCAGACCTGCCAAATACTGATTCGGAAAAAACGGTACATCTGAGTATTAAGATAAATCCCATTACTATTACGGATATGAGTGTACAAAAACCAAGAATGGTAGAGTAGTATACCATTATGAATTGTAATAAAGAGTATAGATTATGAAAAAACTGTTGCATTCCCTGCATGATCATACCTCCGCCCATCTGTGAGCCGGGTCTTACTGCTTCTTTGCATTCTTGATTATGTCTTCGAGTTCTTTGATCTGTTCTTTTGACAGCTTCCCGTCTTCCAGAAAAGCAAATGCCGCTCCAAGTGCATTTCCGCCAAAATAGCTGTCCACAAATGCCTTACTCTTTTCACGACGTAGTTCTTCTCTGCCTTTAACAGCCTTGTAATGATATACCCTGCTGTCATAGGGATCGATTGTGTATGTAAGAAGACCTTTTTTACACAAGCGGTTTATAAGCACCCGCACCATTCTTTGCGTCATATTTGATGATTTTAGAAGTCTGTCTGAAATCTCAGCAGAGGTCAAATCTTCATCACTATTCCATAAAGTCTCCATTATAAGCCACTCACTTTCGCTCGGAAGCATTTCTTCTTTTGGCATAATTCCCTCCATGTATACTTATTATCACCGGTATAAAAGCAGCATGTAAAAGACATAGAAATCCTTACAATCATATTATCGGATAACACGTGTTAATTGTTAACCCCTGTTAATAATTTTTTTCAAATTTTTCATTTTCCAGACGCTGACTTTGGGGAGAAAAAAGCCAGACGGTATAATCAACCATCTGGCAATAATTGTCCATTTGTATTTGAGCAAAAAAATGGTGTGGCGAACCGCATATATCCAATGCAGACCCACACCTTGTATAATTATATTAGACTTATTATTTGCTAAAGTCAAGTATCTCGCAATTCTTTTTAATAATTTTCATTCGTTTCATGTGTTTTGAATTACGAAATTCTCTTTCGAAGTCTCTCAAAGCTTGTGCCTCGGATAGTTTACATCGTCTAAGATCTATAATTACATTTCGCGATTGCCCTGCAGCATCCTGCATAATGTTCTGAGCTGTATATTTACTCTTACCTTCTGGAGATTTCATTTCCCATGGGAATCCATCCATCATAATATCAGGCATACGAAGATGCTTTATCTGCGATGGAGGTATTAATTCTATGTTATGTCCGTTCTCTAGGAGTAACTTAACTGTTGCGTACTCGTGATTTTGTAGATGGACATTGTTTTGTGTTAGTGTTCCTTTGTTCATATACAATATTCTATAGTAACCGAGCTTATGTATCAACACATAATAGATGCAGTAATACCGGACTTGAGATGTATTCACCGACAATCGTATCCAGAAAAAGAGATCGAAGAAGGAGTTCTTTGGTCTCCTTTTGTTCATTTCATTTTTCGGATTATTCTTCCATCGTCTGCTATGGATTTTTTACATTTTGGATAAGGTTCTTTTTGATCCGTAAGGCCAGCCAGATAATCCATGCTTGTGTTAAGCGCTGTTGCAATCTTACGACATTGTTCGAATGTATAATATCTCTTGCCATTCTCAATCTTAGAATAGTCACTTTGATCAATGCCTGTAAGCATCTGCATCTGAACCTGTGTCAGACCTTTTTCTTTTCTAAGTTCCTTAAGCCGTGTCATAATCTCACCTTTTTTAGTGATTATGGCATACCGACCTATTGACTTTAGGGTTAAATTGACCTATTATACTTTTGTTACTTTATTACTAATCACACATTCAATTTAGAGGGAAAAGAGAAAGATGCGGTTTGTTGGGCAACAGTTACGTTGACGACAGTTGGATACGGAGATATTTATCCTGTGACAACAGCCGGATGAATTATAACAATGATTTCTTCTATGCATGGAATTGCGATAGTGGCTCTTCCGGCAGGTATTATAACAGCCGGTTATATGGATGCGATAAAAAAAACAATAGAACAATGTTGAGGTTCTTTACCTCGATTACATAGAGCAAAAAAGGAGGGAGATATGAAAGTAATAGGTATTTTGCTGATTGTTTTGGGAATTGTAGGAATTCTGATGGGATTTATGATGTTTGGAGATATAGGTGTAGCCTGCATAGTAGGTGCGCTTGCCGCGTTGCTTTCGGGCATGGGCTTTTTGATTACATCAAAAAAGATGTAGAAGGGCGGCGATTATGAGGAAAAACAGGACGATTAAGGCGGTAATCATATGTTTAGTTTTATCAATGATTCTTATTGGGTGTGATTCTGGAACATATTCTTCGTCAAGCAGCAATTCTGTAGAGGATAGAACTGATTCTGAAGATGTAAAGGTTGAAGAGCCTATAAAGAGCGAGACTAAAGAGGATGAGGGAAATAGTGCTTCAAAGTCAAGCGGTGATAATGCAATACTTGATGGAGCGACTCTGGGGCAGATACAAGCATATAGGAAGGCGGCTCAATATCTAGAAGTAATGGCTTTTTCACATGATGGGTTAATACAGCAGTTTGAATTTGAGAAGTTCCCGACTGATGATGCTACATGGGCAGTCGATAACTGTGGCGCTGATTGGAAAGAACAGGCAGTTCTCAAGGGACAGTCCTATCTGGATTCTATAGCAATGTCGCACGATGGGTTAATAGACCAGTTGATGTTTGAAGGTTTCACCGAGAACGAAGCAAAATATGCTGCAGATACATTATTCAATGGTTCAGATTCGGTGGAAGCATCTGCTGCTTCAGAAAGCGGTGGCAGTGGAAACGGAAGTGTAAGCCAGGAAAATGCCTTAAAAAAAGCCAAGGAATACCTGAATTTTACAGCCTTCTCTTACAGTGGGCTTAAAGATCAGTTGATCTTTGAAGGTTTCTCCGAAGAAGATGCCACCTATGGTGTAGATAATTGTGGTGCTGATTGGAACGAGCAGGCTGCAAAAAAAGCGGGAGAATACCTGAGTTTTACAGCATTCTCTAGAGATGGGCTTATCGATCAACTCGAATATGAAGGCTTTACCAATGAACAGGCTGAGTATGGAGTCTCTGCAACTGGTCTGTAATAATCTATGGTTTATTCTATAGTGATGGTGGTATAGGTTGATAATATGGCGCAAATGCGATATACTTATTTTCGTAGGAAAATAGTACCTATCGGTGCGTCATGTAAACTACTTTATTTTGGAGGTAACCATATGCTTAGAATTAAAGCAAGGCAATTGAAATATTATATATGCGCGATGGCTATAATTGTGGCTTCTTTAGCCGGATTGGCTCTTCCCAAGATGGAAGTTTTGGCTGCAAATGGCTCCACTACAGTATATACGACTAATACAGGTAAGTGCTATCATAATGATGGATGTAGTTCGTTAAGTAAGAGTAAGAATCAGACTACACTCGAAAAAGCGGTCGGAAAAGGATTAACTCCATGCAGTAAGTGTAAGCCTCCTAAACTTGATTCATCTTCAAATGCAACTACATCTAAAGCATCGGTAACAACGAATAAAGCAACAACTAACGATGCTCTTGTATGGAAATCGGCAACTGGCTCTTGCTATCATAGCAAGAACAATTGTGGAAAGATGAATCCCAATAAAGCTAAGCAGATTACGGAATCTGATGCAAAGGCACAGGGCTTGTCAAAATGTTCAAAGTGCTGGTGACTGAGCATTTTTAATGCAACATAGATAGACAGAAGGGTATAGGCATTCAGTCTGTACCCTTTATGATTTAGGCCAATGGGTAGAAAAAAGTGTAATCCCACAAAAATAAATACATTACCGGCGTGTGCAGTAATAGCTCTCATGATCAGTTTAATCATGGTCGGATGTAGTGAGAGCACTGCTTCTTCAGATGTAGACGTTCAATTACCCTCGCCTGAGCCGATGCATGTGGTTACTCCATATGCAGAAGAAGATTCAGATACAATATCTTCGGAGAATAATGATGAGTCTCTAGTCAAAAACAATTTATCTATGGAGGTACACTTCATAGATGTAGGTGAAGGTGATTCTACACTAATAAAGTGCGGTGAGGAGACCATGCTTATTGATGCAGGAGATGCTTCAATGGGAACTACGGTGAGATTATATCTTAAAAAGCAAGGTGTAGATCACTTAAAGTACTTATTACTTACGCATTCTGATCGCGATCATATTGGAGGTGCGGCTTCTGTTATTAGCAATATAGACATAGATGAGATATTCATGTGCAGGTACGAGAAGGACAACGATGTCTATCTGAATCTTTTGAATGAGATAGATTATAAGTCTATGACATGGAGAACGCCAGATGTTGGAGAGATTCTGACTCTTGGAGATTCAGAGATAACCGTTGTTGCACCAAATCGGGAATATGATAACCCCAACGACTCTTCTATCGCTGTTATAATAAGACATGGCGATAACTCGTTCTTGTTCACAGGGGATGCAGAGACATCGGCAGAGGAAGACATTCTAGCCAACGGTCTTGATATATCAGCAGATATATACAAAGTCGGGCATCATGGAAGTAGAACAGCTACATCACAGGCATTTCTCAATGCGGTGAATCCATCATATGCTATTATAAGTTGTTCAGCAGGGAATGATTATGGTCATCCTCATATAGAAACATTGGAAAAACTTAAGAATAAGGGCACATTGTTGTATCGCACGGATATGCAGGGAACAATAGTTGCATTAAGCGACGGCAAAGAGATTACATTCGATAAACAACCGACGGATGACTGGAGCGAGGGCTCTGCTAATGATGCTGAAAGTGCATCTATTCAAGTTAAGCAGATGGCTTTGGCAACACCTGAAGTTGAAGAAAGCTCATCTGAAGAGGAAAGTATTCGTGAAAATGAAGGGCTTGCCGCCGAAGTAACGGAACCAAATGATGGTGTAACTGATAGATCGCTTCCGATAACATATGAAGTAACATATGTGGCTAATACTAATACCAAGAAATTTCATCGTCCCAATTGCGATGGCGTGACGGATATTAAGCAAAAGAATAGATGGGATACAACTCTAACAAGAGATGAACTTATTGAGCAAGGGTACGAACCTTGTCAGCGATGTAATCCATAGGAAGTAAATAACAGTATTATGCAAAAGAAATATTGGAAAGAATAGAGAAAATAACAAGTTACACAAACAAATTAGTTGACCTCTGCATAACATTGGTGAGCACTCGTATTATCTAAGCGACGAGTATAGGACTGCTCATTCTGATATTCCATGGGCAAAAATATCCGGATTAAGGTCATGTATTTGATACCGGTCTTTGAAATGCTTCGAGATTGTGGAGGATGCAATAAAAATAAAGGGATTTTGTATGCAATATTTGATTTTTGGCGTATATAGAGTATAATTTACATATAAAGAAGTCAGTTGTAAACATCATTTAGACAGGAGAATCGATATGTTGTGCTCTGTTTATGTTACACAGGAAGATACCGGATGGTATGTGGCAAATGACATTGCTACCGGAGTTGCCTCTCAAGGTGAAACTTATGATACAGCTATATCAAATCTTAGGGAAGCACTTGAATTGTACTACGAGGATGAACCCGTTGTAAAAACCAAGCCGGCTATGTTTACGACACTGGAGGTATTTGCTTAATGCCTTCTAAGTATCCTGTTCTGAAACCGGAAGAGATTATTAGGCGTCTTCAAAAAAGAGGCTTTGTGTTTGTATCTCAAAAGGGGAGTCATGCAAAATATAGTAACGGAGTCCATTCTTATATAATTCCAATGCACTCAGAAGTTCAAAAGGGTACTCTTAAGAGCATTCTAGCTCAGGCACATGTTGAACTTGATGACTTTATGCAGTTATAACAATTTTGTGCAGTAGGAGGGATTATAATGACTAACGCTCAAGCATGGGATTATGCTGTGGGAATCGATATTTCACATACATAATCTTTTGGGTATGCGTCCTTTGTTCCTCTAAGCTTCCAATAGGTTCTCCAATAATCCCACCACTTCTTATAAGCGGTCTCTATCTCTTCTTCCGTGTACTTTCCCTTTCTCCCCACGACTTCTATCTCATCTCCGCCAACGATAAACCCAACATCATCGCAGCCGGCATAGAGCAGATGCTTTGCGGTCAAAAGCGTTTCTGAACCTTCGAAATCTTTGATCACTGATTTGTGTTTATAATCATCCAACAGCCTCTCCGCTTCTTTTATATCATCAAACGCCATATCATACGTATCGATGGGATAAATTACAGATTCATCATCACGTAAACGTTCATGCCAGTTCTCTTCATTCAAATTATCCAGAAAGACCGCAAAGGAATTGCCTTTGAAACGAACCGCCAAAACATCCGTACTATGCGGTTCTTTCTCCGAAGTGTTTTCATCATAGAGCATAATGTCGCAAAACTGTACCTGGACCATGTCATCCCCGATACGCCACCGGTGCCATGAGCCAACATCGGATATGGCGTCCGCCAGTATATTGAGCGTATCTCTGCTTATGACAGCTTTATGAGCACCGGGCTTTGGATCATTATAAAACACATCT
>CAJOPP010000049.1 GCA_905236365.1 uncultured Lachnospiraceae bacterium | reverse complement strand
ATATTGGCGGAGATTATGCATTCCCGGATGGTAAAAGAATTGATACCGATTATCATATGTACAGCCTGGTATGGGAAGAGGATATGATAAAATGGTATGTTGACGGTGAACTGTTCTTCTTTGCAAACAGTGATCAGTGGTATACAACAGCATCTAATAAGAAGGGAGCACCATTTGACAAAGAGTTCTATATTATTATGAACCTCGCTGTAGGTGGCTGGTTTGATGGTGGTATTACACCAAATGCAGGTGATATCCCGGCAGTTATGGATGTAGACTATGTTCGTGTCTACAAAGAAAAGGGAGATACGAAGGCAACTTCATCCGGTTCAAAGGGTGCAGGTGGTAATACTTCAAATTCAGGAAATACTACAGATAAGACCAATACGGACAATAGCGGTTCTGAGAAAGCAACCGGAACAGGTGTTACCATGTACACAGAGAATGATTATAAAGGTACGGCAGTGACTTTCGGCGTTGGTGAGTACAACATGGCAGATATGCAGAATGCAGGAATTCCAAATGATACCATTTCTTCTATTAAGGTTCCGCTTGGTTATAAGCTGACAGTATTCTGGGATATAGATTTTGGAGGAAACAAACAGGTTTATTCCGCAGATTCTTCTTATATTGGTGCTGTTTGGGATAATCAGATTACATCCTTTATTGTAGAAGAGGCAAGTTATTATATTTATAACAAAAATAGTAATCTTGTATTGGATATTAACGGAGCATCTAAGGACAATGGAGCAAATCTGATTCAATATACCTTGAATAAAGGAAAGAATCAGCAGTGGAAAGTTACAGAAGTAGAAAATGGATATTGTAAGATTACCAGTGCATTACATGATAAGGCGATTGATGTTGCAGATTATTCAACTGCAAACGGTGGAAATGTACACATTTGGGAATATGTAGGAGGCGATAATCAGAAATGGCAGATTCGTGCAGTGGATGGAGAATCCTACTACATCGTAAATAAGTTAAGTGGTTTGTCTTTGGATGCAGATGGCTGGTCGAAAAAGGCTGGAGACAATGTTATTCAGTGGCAGCTTGGAAACAAGCAGGAAAACCAATTATGGAAGTTCGAATTGGTAAATAAAGACGCAGCTGCACCGACTGGAAAGCCGGCAGGTAATACAAGCAGTTCCGGAAATAATAACTCTGGTAACAATAATAACAGTAATAATAACAATAATAATAGTAGTAACAATAATAACAACAATAATAACAATTCAGGCAACAACGGTGGATCACAGGCAATCAATGACTATGCAGATAAGCCGGTTTTGAGAACAGATATCCAGAAGAAATCAAATCAGATGTTTTTCCAGTTCAACAATAAGACAAATGGAAAATACAACAGTGATCAGATTTATTGGTGTATTTTAGGATTCCATCCACAGACCGGTAAGTTGTGTTATGTGGATAAGAATGGCAATCTGGTTCCGGCAAACGCTGGCCTCAATACTATTTCCAAAGGGGATAGGAAATGTGCAAACGTATTTTACACGTTAGCAGAGAAAGATTATGTGTATATGCCGGATATCGTATCTGGAAGAATGTATATCAGTTATGGTTCTCCGGTTTATGTAACCATCAATGAAGACGCCAACGGCAATGTTGGATTTGCAGGACCGGACTTAAATAATACGTCTGATCCGAACCAGGATGTATTGTTCGAGTTTGTTGAGTTCACAATTAAAAATGGTGAATATTGGGGAAATACCACAAGAGTGGATTTCTTCAGCTTCCCGATTGTAAGCCGTTTGATCGGTGAAGGTGGATATATCTCAAATCCGGGTGATGCAGATAAGTATGATAAGACCGTAGGTGATATTGGTACTCGTGATCAGATCTTCGCTGCATTTAAGAAGGAAGTACCAAGTGAGTTCCAGACATTGGTACAGGATTTGAGAATTATGGCACCATGTAAGGCAACCTTTAATGAAGGTGCACAGTATGCAAATTATTTTGATGCTTATATCAATCAGGTTTGGGATAAGTATCGGAATGAAGACTTGGTATTTACCTGTCAGGCTGGAACCTTCAAAGGACGTACCAACGGAAATCAGTTGATTTTCAGTAAAGATGGCGGACCGGCTAATATTGTTGTAAATAAGCCGACGACCCAGGATGTGTTAGAAGGAAAAGGTACATTAGCAGCCGGAACGGATATTGAGAAGGTAGTAGAAGCACAGTTATGTGCAGCAATCAACAGAGGTATTGCACTGAACCCTGAGAAATGGGCAGATGCTTCTGCATTCTACAAGTCTTCACCGGCCAACTATTATTCCGGATTCTTCCACAATCATTCAGTGGATGGACTGGCATACGGCTTCTGTTATGATGATGTATTTGATTACAGTACATTGCTTCATTATACAAAGCCGAGTGCATTAGTTATTGATCTGAAATGGTAAGATGAGATATAACATATAAAAGAAAATGTCTGATGGCAGGCTGAGAAAGTTTGCTGTCAGACATTTTTTTTACTTTATAGGAAACTTCGTTCCTATAAAGTAAAAACGCTCCGCGGGATGCACACCTCGCGGAGAAGAAGTTAATTGCTTCGCAATACCGCTCGGGCATGAAAGAGTCGCAAGAAACTCTTTGTTCTGTTATTTGGTATCTGAAAGCAGGGCTGTTATCAAGTAAAGAAATTTTGTTATTTTACCGACATATTATACAGATAAAAAATGATTGCGTATGACAGAAGTGAGGTGGCAACATGAATTACCAGATTGGAAATAATAACCAGACAGGTTTTGATAAAGGAATTTTTGGAAATGGAGGGATCTCCGGGGGAGCCTTCAGTGGAGGAAATCAAAGTATTTTAAGCGGAAATAGTGTCGGGGATTTGCTTGCCTGCAAATTGGTTCAGGGAGGGAAAGAGCCGATTCTGGATATCAACGGCATTCAGATGAAGACAAAAGCATCACAGGAACTTGATAAGGCAAAGCCGGGGGATACGATTTATCTGAAGATTCAGCAGGCGGACCGGAATCAGGTTTCCTTGAAAATTGTAGGATTCCAGGCTGCCAATATGGATTCGGGTCTCGGAGCGGCAACAAGTACTCAGGTAATGCAGAGTGCAGATCAGTTTCAGGAGATGATTCAGGAGAATCTGGATGGTGCTTCTGATGAAGAGGAAGCGAAGGAGAATCAAAAAGAAATCTTACGAAATATTTCACCGGATGAGATTGCAAAGCTTCGAATGATGCAGATTGATGTCACTAATGCAACGTTGTCTGACCTGATGGGCATGGTGATTACCATTCGTTCCGGAGAGCATCAGGAGGAAATCAATGAACAGATTGGAGATATCGTTCGGGAGACATTGGGGAAGCTGCGGGCGAGCTTGATTCCGGGAGGACAGAGCAATGCGGACATGAATATTTCCGGAAAGGACTTGTCGGTGGGAGAGACTGCCGCTCCGGTTGTCAGCAGCCATTTGAATAGCGAAGGATATCTTGTGAGCACTGTCGTTCAGAATACATCATCGCCTGCGATAAATTCGCAGGAACAAGGAAAAGAACAAAAAGGGAATCATTTGATCGGTGGTAACGGAAGTACTATGATTACAGATGAACAACTGATTTATATGGTGAAGAACAATATGGATCTGACGATTGGTAATCTGGATGTTGCGAAGAACAGTGTCAATGAGCAGAGTCCGTCCCGACTGCAATCGTTGGATGAACAGGTGTGGAATGACATCTATTCGCAGGTGACAGGGATTATTGAAGCAGCGGGAATGACAGTGACGGAGCAAAGTCTTTCCGGAGCCAGGTTTATGCTACAACATGAACTGCCGATTACGGTCGACTCTCTTCGTCTTTATATGTCTGTACATGCGTTGAATCAGAGGGGAATCCAGGAGTCGCAATTAGAGGCAAATATAAAGGAACAGATTTTTTTGGACAATCCCCCGGAAAATGCAAGAATCAGTGGAAGCACTCTACATGAGCGTGCAGAACAGCTGGTACAGAAAATACAGGGAATTACACCACATTCCATAGACAATGCAGTGTTACAAGGGAAACCTCTGACGATATCTTATCTGTATAACAGTTCGATGCGAAATGTGGATGTGCGAAGAATGCGTTCCCCGGTAAATACCGGTGTGGAAGGTGCAAGTCTTTCTCTCAGTGCATCCATGCAAAATGGATATCAGGCAGAAGGGGCAGGAACTCCGTTATCTACGAATCCTTCTGCGGTTGCAGCACGAAGACAGTTGGAAGAGATTCGGCTTTCTATGACATTAGAGGCGGCAACCAGACTGGTGAGAAAAGATATCAATATTGATGCAAAGCCGTTATCCGGCATTGTGGAAGCCTTGCGAGAGCAGGAAAACAGCTATTATGAGAATATGGCATCCACTCGTGATCTGCATGACATACCGGAAGGTCTGGATCTTTTGAAGGAGACATTGAAAGAAACAGACACTCTTAAGATTTTACCGGAATATGCCTTGGGTGAGATGGTGAGACGTCCGTCTATTACAGTAGGAGGTCTTTATGAAACTGCGGCCCGTATGAAGGCAACCTTGGCTGGAAATGCATATGAGACGATGATGACAAAACCGAGAAAGGATATGGGGGATAGCATTACAGATGCATTTCAGAATGTAGATGCGATTTTGGAGGATCTGAATCTGGATAAAAACCGGGAAAACCAGCGTGCAATCCGTATTCTGGCTTACAATGAGATGGAGCTTAATCATGAGAATATTGTAAGTGTCAAGACGGCGGATGCCAAGGTCCAGCAGATGTTTGATACTTTGACACCACAGATTGTACTAAATATGATTCGGGAGAATAAGAATCCTTTGAATATGACGATTGACGGTCTGAATGAAGAGATTATGCAGCAAAAAGAAATTCTGGGTGTTACCGATGAACAGCGGTTTTCTGAATTTTTGTATCAGATGGATCGGAACAATGCGATCAGCGAGGAAGAACGTCGAAGTTTTATTGGAATCTACCGGTTGCTGGATAAGATCGAAAAATCTCATGGTAAAGATATTGGAGCAGTCATTCGTAATGGGCAGGAAGTCACGCTGAATAATCTTTTTTCGGCGGATAAGAGCCGCAAAGTGAGCGGAATGGATGTGATGGTAGATGAGAATTTTGGAGAACGATTAGAAGTCAATGTGAACGAGCGGAATATTTTAAATCAAATTGAGACGGCATATAACCAGACACTGACTGGTAATATTTTACGTCATATTCGTCCGGAGACCTTAAAAGGAATACAGGGGTTGGATTATCAGAATATGAGCTTTGAAGAGCTTTCACGGATTATGAAGGAGGGCGATAATGGAGCAGGAGAGGCCGAGTTGGCACAGAATCTTGCCGATACCATGCAGGAGGCACTCACATATGAAGAAGATGTAGAGATGATGTTAGAGGCAAATGATATGCCAAAGACTGTCACTAATATTCTGGCAGCACATCAGGTGATGTATGGAAAAGATGGCATTTTTGGTATGATTCACGATCTGAAGAACCGTCTGACGAAAGAAAATCGGGATAAGATCACAGAACAGGAGAGCAGGATGTTGGATGCGATTGAGAGTAAATCCGATGTGATATATAGTATGGAGACAATCCGTTCTGTTATATCCGAGACGGTACATGAGCAGGAAACGGATGGTATGATTTCGTCAATGGATATTCAGGCACTCAAGTACCTGAATGCCGGTATGCCGATTGCGATGCGTGCAGTAGAGGAGGATGTGTTCCAGATTCCACTGGTTGTTGATGGGAAAGTGAATATTATGAAAGTATCCATTTTGCAGGATGGCAGTCACGCCGGCGAAATTACTGCAACCATGGATACGCCGCGATATGGAGCTTTGGAAGCAATGATTCGCGTATCGGGCAATCAGATCGAGGGTTATATCCTGACAGAGGAAGAAATGGGGCAAAAAATGCTGGAAGCCAATGAACTGACACTTCGTTCTGTTTTTGCAAAGATGGGAATTGAGATAAAGGATTTGCGTCTGGATGGTACAAGACCGGTGCTGTATAGTGAGGATTCTACAAGGGAAGAGATTCCTACCTCGAAGCTTTACAAAGTCGCAAAGCAGCTGTTGACAGCTATAAAGTTAACAGGAGTAGCATCCGATAACTAATATAGGTGAGCGGAGGATATGGATATCGAACCGCAAATTATCGTTCTGTTCAGGGTGTATTCAATTAATACGATTTTGGTTATTCCGAGTCATATTTGGCAATGCAAAGGAATGATAATGCAGAATGGGAGAGTAGTTGGAAAAAGGATGTTCCAATGCTTAACGGAATGAAAATTGAGGTGATACATATGAGATTGAATCATAATGCATTGGCATACACAGCCAATAACAATTTAAACACAATCAATAATAATCTTACCAAATCCATGGAGCGTCTTTCTTCCGGATATAAGGTCAACAAGTCATCAGATGATCCTACCAGCAAGGCGATTTCCCAGAGGATGCAGGCTCAGATCCGTGGGTTGGACAGAGCGGTGAATAATGCCAATGATGGAATTTCTTTGATTCAGACAGCAGATGGAGCTTTGGATGAGGTGCATGCTGTTCTGGCTAGAATGCGGGAACTTGCTGTTCGTGCTGCAAATGATACATCGGAAGAAGAAGACAGGGATTCCATTCAGCAGGAGATTGAATTGCTTCAGGAAGAACTGGACAGAATCTCTGAATCAACAGATTTCAATGGACGGCAACTGTTGAATGGTGAGTTGAATAAGAAGGGATATACGGATAACGATAATCTGTCGGTAGTAGAGATTGGTGGCGATATAGAGCCGGGAATTTATGGTATATCCGTTACGCAGCCGGGTACGCAGGCAAGTATGACGATCAATAACAGTGCATTGGGAGCAACTATTACAAAGGCTCAGGCTGGAACCATCAAGATCAATGGTATGGAAATTGCGATTGAGGAAGGCATGACAGCAGATGATGTGAATGGAGCGATTCGTGATGCTACATTTAAGATCGGAATTGATTTTGATAAAAATACCGGTGTGATGAAAACACAGGAGTATGGAAGCAAGCAGAAGATTCAGGTGACTTGCGGCAACGCTACACTGGCAGGATTATTGGGCATTAACAATAATCTGGTTGAGTACGGTACGAATGCAAATGCGGATTTTGCATTGATAGATGGCAATCGGATTGGATTTATGGAGAATGCTACGATTGATACACAGGGAAATCGTGTTACGGTAATGGATAAGGACGGATTTAAGATGGTATATGATATTGATCCGGATGCCGGTGCGATGGATGTCAATGTTACAGTGTTATCGGCTGGTCCGATGGTACTACAGATCGGGAATAATGAAGGTCAGACTATGAATGTTAATATAGGCAAGACCACAGCGGAGTCGTTGGAGATTGACAAGATCAATGTTTATACGCATGAATATGCATCTGAGGCGATTGAGAAGATTGATGCGGCAATTGTTCGGATTTCAGGCATTCGTTCTTCCTTAGGTGCTTATCAGAATCGTCTTGACCATACAGTAACCAATCTGGATACGGCAAATGAGAATCTGACCAGTGCGGTTTCCAGAATCCTGGATACGGATATGGCAGATGAGATTACCGAATATACACAGCAGCAGGTATTGAGTCAGAGTGCTTTGCAGATGTTGACCAAGGCAAATGCGAGACCGGAGGGATTATTACAGCTGTTCCAGCGATAAGCATTTTGGGGTATTGGCTAATCTCAAATGATGGTTGGTTAACGACTCCTGAGAGAATAACCGTAGTAAAATAGGTATACAATGGCATGAAGGAGGAACTGACTTGACAGATGAACAGATGAATGTATATAAGATGCGGATCACCCAGGCCGGTATTGCAGAACTGACAGTGGTCATGCTGGAGATGGAGATACAATGGATCAGGGAAGCGTTAGAAGCTTTTGATCAGCAGAAGATGGAAGAGTTTTTGTCCAGTGTCGAGAAAGCACAGGGAACACAGGTGGAATTGATGAATGTGATGAATATGGAGAATCCTCTCTCTGAGGAGATCTATTCGGTATTTGCATTTATCAATAAGCAACTGATTCGTGCAAAGATCAAGCGGCAACCGTTAGATCTTGCAAGATGCCGGAAGATGTTGGAGAAGTATCATGCGAGTTTTGCGGCAATTGCCAAGACGGATACGGCAGGACCGGTCATGGTTCAAAGTGAGAAAGTCTATGCAGGTCTTACCTACGGAGCTGACGGTCTGGTAGAAAGCAGCGTGGGCGGAATGGAATTCAAAGTGTGAGGAAAAAGCACTATGGCGGGCAAATCAGGATATAGTTACTATTCACAGTCAAAATAAGCAGATACACAATTAAAATTCTATATGTAATACCAATGCGTTAAAGCCTGTAAAAACAAGGCTTTCAGTAATACAAGTATTGAAGGGCAACCTGCATAAAGGTCAGCCCTTCTTTTTATTGGTATTTATTATCGAATAATACCAATAATTGTATTGATATTTATATTGATATGATGCATATATAAATAATACCAAGCATTAAAAAGAGAGGTGAAAGCTATGTCATTAGTAAGATATGTTAACAAAAGAACTGGAGCATGAAAATAAAAAACTATTATTCAGTCTGGCCAAGCTCAGGGACAGCATAACAGATATAATAGACGGAAAGTGACAGAAAGCATATATAACATTTACAATGGGAGCTTTAATGATGGGACTAATGTTTGAGTAGTGCTCATTATTCAAAAGAGTTGGAGACGTTGCTTAACCAATATAGTGAAAAAATATATTTCTAGTCATATAAGGCAGTGGGGAATATTCACTGTTCTCCAGATGCCTTCAGTAACTTACTAACTATATCAGTTCATTATAAAAATTTCAGATTTTGTCTTGACAACTGAGCCACTATAGTTTATATTTTTTTTTCGGGATTTGCATAAAAGAAGATGAGAATTAAAGATAGATATAATGCAATTTTATAAAATATTGTAGAATTGCTTTATATACAAAAGCGGACTCTGAGGAGATTTGCGCAAACACTCAGAGTCCCAAACAGCACTTATGAAAAAGTACTAGTGAGAGTATACCACTTTTTCGAACAGGTGTAAATATTTTAAAATGGAGGAATAAATAATGACGAAAAAAATTTGTTGTTAGGATTAATGATGTTTGTTGCATTAATGCTTAATACGGTATCAGTTGAAGCGGCTGTAATTGCACCGCCGAAAAAATGGGATGGAGCTGCAGCTGGATCATATGCAATAAAATATGCCACAAGTCCTAATAAGAATTATCATGAATTTCTAGCTGATTGTACAAACTTTGCTTCTCAGTGTGTTTCGGCAGGCAATAAATATATGGATTGTGATGCAAAACAAAAACCTAAAAAGGGAGGAAAAGTGGTTTCTACATCAGAAAAGTGGTATTATGTATCTGGCGGTTCAAAGGATAATTATGTATGTACAACTTCATGGTGTAGATGTTCAGGAAAACAAGCTTTTGCCAATTACTGGTACTCGTATAATGTTGGAGCCTTTGCCAAATTATCGAATGTAAGAAAAAATTCGTCTGTTGGAGACGTTATACAAATTACAAAAGAAGATGGAACGTTGCAACATTCGATTATTGTTTCTAAGAAGGATAAGTCAGAAATATATTGTGCTTCTCATACATCCAACTATTCTGCGGATAAGTTGGCTGAAATTGATAAAAGAGCAACTAAACAATGGGGAAAAGTAAAATATACAGTTTTTCATTTTAAATAGAAGAAAATCTAAATAAGGTAGAAGGCTGTTTCTAATGAAAATACATTGTTGATATAAGAATCCTATGATATTTATAATATAAATTGATTCTTCTTTTGATAATGTTGCTCCAAACGGTTATTGATAATTTACCAACTGTGGGAATCTTTCATGCATTCATAAGATGTATTGTAGATTTCTTCAGTTGGTATTAAATTTTTTACAATTATCATAGAACCAATTGTTAATGGGATTATATTTTCGAGGGAATGTATTTGAAAACTAGATTAAGGAGTGTTAGTGATTTATGAAATTCAAAAAAGGAATTTTTCTTTTCGTTATAGGTTTCGTTGTTTGTGCAGCGTGTATGTGGTTTCTATTTAGTGTTCATATAAAAATGGATAAAGTGACATTGTTAATGTATCCATCTGTAAAGTTGTCTGAGGATGAGGTTGCGGCGATTAATAGCAGTGATCTTGTTGATACCTCATCGTATTTTAATGATGTATGGGAAATAAGAAAATTGAATCAAAAAGATTATGGTACTTTTTTTGAATTAGATTATCATTTTGATTTAACAAAATATATAAAATGGAATGATTATATAGTTGAAGCGATGGTGGATGATTCTGATTTGGAAGATGCTGAAAAAGTATTTTTTGCGGAATCAACAGGTGGTTTACATGATCAGTACATATTTGAAGGGAATGGAAATGAAAATAAAGCTGTATTCTATATTTCTATGATGGGAAATTCTTATCAGTATGATGAGGCACAATTATTAGATATTGTGAAAAAATTAAAGATTAAATTATGGATTCAAGACAAAAATGGGCGAATTTCTCAAAAAAAGGTGAATGTAAATAATAGTATGATTGATGTGGAAGAGGCAAGTGAACATGATATTGAATCTAGCAAGGACGTACTGGGGATTAACGAATAGAGGATAATAAGAATGTTTAAATTGGAAAAAGTTTGTAAAATATATAAGAGCAAGGAAAATAGTGTACTTGCTTTAAATGAAGTTTCGTTACAAGTTAAGGACAATGAAATTGTATCGATTGTTGGACCATCCGGTTCTGGTAAATCTACACTTTTGAATGTTATGAGTACAATTTCAGATATTTCGGATGGGGCTATTATATATGATGAGGTTCGTTTGGACGATTTGTCAAGTGATGAAGCAGCTGCATTTCGGTTAAATAAATTTGGTTTTGTATTTCAGAAATATTACCTGATGCCAACATTAAATGTATATGATAATATTGTGTTGCCTGTAATTTTAGCAGGGAGAAAAATAGATAAAATGTATATGGAGACTTTAGTAGAAATGCTTGGTATATCCGATCAAGTTGATAAAATGCCTGACCAATTATCCGGAGGACAACAGCAAAGAGTGGCGATTGCCAGGGCACTTATTTTGAAACCTGAAGTTGTATTTGCGGATGAACCAACCGGAAATCTGGATAGTAAAAATAGTGAAAATGTTATTCACTTGATTCTTGATTGTGCAAAAAAATATAAACAGACAGTGATTTATGTTACACATGATGAAAAGATGGCCGCATTGGCGGAAAGAACAATAGAGATTAAGGATGGCAAGGTAATACCATGAAAAAGATGATTATTTCTAGTTTTTTGTATGAAATTAAATATATTTTTTTGATTGCTATAACTTGTTTGGTTTCGACATATATTTTTTCGGCATATTGTACTATGCAGGAGACAAACCTATATAATGAAAGAAAAGATATAAAACAGGATTATGGAAAATATGTATATAGATTTGTAGGATTGAATGAAAATGAATTGGAATTGATAAAGAATGACGAGTATGCAGACTCTTTTTTTATAATAAAAGAGAATGATGTTGAAATAGATAATGAAATATTCTCGTATTTGTCAGTATCGGAAGATTTTTTTGATTATACAAATTACTGTATTATAGATGGGAAATTTCCTCAAAAAGAAGATGAGGTAATGGTTCCTAAATGGTATTTATTTCATTTGGGAATTAGTGTTGAGAATATGATTGGAAGTGAAATTGAACTAAAGAATCCCGATACAGATAAATTTGAGAAGAAAAGAATTTCGGGAATAGTGGTAAGAAATGATAATAATGAGATTGCTTCAGACCTTGATACAGGTATGTTTGTGATTTTCAATGAGAAATATGTCAATTACCAGGATGGATTTTATAATATTTATGTCGAGACATCGAATTTTTATCAGTTAGAGGAACATATAAATGAAGTGGCTTCATATATATATGAAAAGAGCGAAAATATTGTTGAATATGATTTGAATTATCCATTATTAAATATCTTGGGACATACTGAGATGGGAAAGCAACGGAATTATCATCGACTTTTACTTTATTTTGTGGTTAGTGCGTTGATAATTTTTCTTATTTTGATTGTTTTTAATAACGTTATAATGGTATGTCTGTTAAAATGGAAAACTATTTTAAAAATTTATCAGATAATTGGTGCCAATATGCATCAGATCAATATGAATATTATTGCAATATTTTTTTGCGTAATCAGTGTATGTACGGTTCTGGGAAATATATTAGGGATTGGAAGTGTATATTTAATCTCTAAGCTTATGCTGGATTTAGAAGAAGTTGTTCCGGGAGCATTATTGTGTCTTGAAAGTGTATTAGAAATAATCGCTTTAATGTTGATGCTATATTTAAAATTAAAAAAATATAATGATTTTAATCATGAGTACAGGATTAGAATGGAAGGAAACGGTCTTGATGGAGCTGGTAGATTATTTCGCTCTGAGAAAAGAGGAATCATAAAATTATCTTTTAGAAATTTTATGTTTTATAATAGAAAGAAAGTAATATCCATAGTATCGATTGCTTGTTGCATCCTGTTTTTATTTTTGATGGGGGTTCAGTTGCGGGAGAATGTCAATCAATTAGACAGTAATGACGGTTATCGATATTATTTCGAAGTAGATGATTATTATAAGGTGATGCAAAATGCATCTGATTCGGAAGTTGAAGGAGTTAAAAAAGTATATCATCAAATTTGTGATATGTGTGAAAAAAATAATATTCTACCGTATTATAATACAGAATTTGTTACGGAGTATAGCTTGAAAAAGGATTATTTATCACAGGATTATAGGGATATGTTGACAAGAACTACATCGGGAAATGTCCAATTGCTGAATCATAGTGATTATATAGATACGACAATTGTAATAATGGGTTATTCCAAACAAATGATAGAGCAGATGAATCAAACCTATGATTTAAATATAAATGGTTTATCGCAGGAAAATGCAATTATACTTTCAAGAACAACAAATAAAGATGGAAATGGGGGAAATACACTTCTATCAATGATAGGAGAGAAGGTTAATGTTGACACAATAGTATTTCAAGATACTACGCAAGATTGGATTACCAATACTTACCACATAGTTGGAGAGGTAGATGATCTATTGGTATATCCTCGATATGACAAAAATAGTGTCTGTTTAATAATTGATATTGATCAATATAATAAGTATTTTAACAATGATTTTATTTCTTCATTTTATACAAAAGATATAGATGACATACAATTGGGGCAATTACAGCGCATAATCGAAGGAAATAACTATATACGAATTAAGGACTTAAAAGATGAAAATGCCACTGTAAAATTAGGGTATTTACAAAGGATATTGTTGATGGGTATTATTTTAGGAATTGCTTGTCTTTTTGCAGTGATGAATATTCATGTTCAAAATGTGTTTGAATTCGACTATAGAAGAAATCAATTGAAATTGTTCAGAATCATAGGAATGTCTGATAAGAATTTATTTATTATGATAGGATTGGAATCAGCATATATTTTTATACTTGGTTTCGTTATAGGTGTAATGGGATGCAAAGTGTCAGAGCGTATATTGTATAATTTATGTTTAATCTCTAAATCTGCATTTCATGGAGAGTTTATCATACTTGGGATGGTGATTACGATTCTATTTATGGCAATTTCGATTGCTTTAACATGTAAAAATGTGAAAAAAGAGATTGATATGGGATGAAAATATTATATTTCATACAGAGTAATATTGACAGACAGGAGTGAATACATGAAGAGAACAATATGGAAAAAGTCCATTGCAATTATAATTACAGTTACTTTGATAGCAACTATGATTGGTTGTGGAATTAAAGGTGATGATAGCAGGAAGTCGGAGAATCAGGTTCAGGCGGATGCCAGGAATATGATCTATGAGGCAATCGATTTTCCACTGGAGGGATTGGAAGGTGATCCAAGTACAATTTCGGTTCAGAATGGGAAACTATATATAGAGACTTATCAGTATAGTGAGGATACATCACAAGAAGAGGGAGAGGAAAAATGGGATGAGTCAGAGGATACTGGTTTAAGAGACGATGACATAGATACCGTTGTTGTTTCTCGCTTATACTCTGTAAATGTAGACGGAAGTAATCTGAAAGAAATACCGATGAATATACCGGAGGATGAAGAATTTTACAACCTTATGTTCATGCCAGATGATACGATGATATATACCTCATCCCAGTATGATGACAGGACAGGAACATCATCTGTTGATTTGGTAAGACTTGGAGTGGATGGAAAAGAGCAGCAAAGAGAGACAATTTCTGATTCATTAGATCTTGGGGAGTATGGTTCGGTTAATGGGCTTAAAGTAGATTGCAAAGGTAACATTCTGGTATTAGGGCAAGAAAAGTTATTTGTTTTAGATAAAAATTTCAAGTCTCAGGGTGAAGTGAATATTGATAAAGAAACTTATCTGGCAGGTATCGCTTTAGCCAAAGATGGTCAGATTATATGCGGGGAAAGTGTATATAAGGATAACGACAGTAAGGATCAGGTACAGGAGTTGGATTTAGATTCGAAGAAATGGGGTAAGGCATATCCTGTGGAGATTGCATGGTTCTCCGGTAATGGTTCTATTTTGGACGGAGGCGGAGATTATGATTTTTATTTCAAGGATGAGTCGGGTATCTATGGTTATGATATTGCCCAAAAGAAGGGGATTCAATTAATGGATTATATGGCATCGGGGTTGTCACCTGTTAGTACAGAGAGTATAGTTCCGACAGGAGATGGAAGATTTATTGGGATTGTGTATGATGAAAGTGAGAGGGCCGGTATTGTAATGTATGACAAGGTGGATTCGGCTACTATGGCAAACTGTAAGACGATCACATATGGCACAAGATGGGTTAGTGAAGATGTTGAAAATGCGATTGTTAAGTTCAATAAAACTAATACAGAGTATCAGATTGAAATTAAAGATTATTCCAATGAGGAAGATCCGCAAGCTAAGATGACTGCAGACATTATAGCAGGTAACGTACCAGATATTATTGATGTATCTGGTTTATCAGTAGAACAGTATATATCCAAAGGATTATTGGAAGATATGACACCTTATTTTGAAGGAGATTCTGAAATATGTATGGAGGATATTATTCCATCTGTCTATGAAGCGATGCAAATAGAAGGCAAATTATACTATATTGCACCAAATATTAATTTGAATACGATGGTAGGAAAGAAAAAGTATGTTGGGACAGAGAATGGTTGGACTTATGATGATTTGAAGGGATTGCATGATAAAGTGGATAAGGATACCCAACTATTTTATACTGGTGAGAAAAAAATGATATTGGAAAACCTTCTAAATATTGGATTGACCGATTTTATAGATTGGATCAGTGGCGAATGTTTATTTGACAGTCAGAATTTTAAAGAGATACTAGAAGTTGCGAATGAAAATGGTGTGGATGAAGAGGATGAGTGGGGTGAGGATATGCCGGAAGAACAGGAAATGTTCAGAGATGATAAGGTATTGCTCCGTACGATTGATTTAGATATGGATGATTATCTAATAGCAGAAGAGGTTGCAGGGGATGAACTTAATTATATCGGATATCCCAATAAAGACAAACTAGGATCTTATTTTACTTTTAACACCCAGATTGCAATGTATTCTAAATCGGATGTAAAAGACGGTGCATGGGAATTCGTTCGTACTTTTATGACAAAAGAGTATCAGGGTAAGACGATGGATCGCTACTATATACCGACAAGGCAGGATTGTTTTAATTTGATGATTGAGGCAGCAATGACGACGGAGAAATATACCAATGAGATGGGAAGAGAAATCTTCCCGAGAGAGGGTGGTTATGACTATGGCAATATGGTGGTAGAAGAAAAGCCGATGACACAGAAACAAGCGGATGAGTTTATTGCCATCATAGATAATACAAAGAAGTGTGGTCGGTATGATTGGACATTAATGGAAATTGTAGAAGAAGAAGCGGAGCACTATTTTGCAGGAGAAAAGAGCCTGGATGTGACGGTGGATATTATTCAAAATCGTATTAAGACGTATGTAAATGAGAACAGGTAATGTAAATCTACTTTGTTAAGAATTGGAGGAATTTAGGTTACTATTCAGCGGCAATGTCATTTAGTTAAGAGCATATGGTTAGATTCCTAAATTAGGGGTCTAACCAATTTTTTTACAAAAAAATACAGTTTTGAAAGGTAAAAATAATTCGCACTAAATCATTAAAGATTGCTGTACTTTTTCTTGCGATAAGGTACAATAAAAGAAAAAACCTTTTCGTACAGAGGTCTACATGAGCAGAGGACGAGCACGTATAGTCAAAAAGAGAGAACAGAATCCAGTTGTTGATTCAATTTGATGGTAAAGAAGAAGTAGCAAATGTGGATAACTTCAGAAAATTTCAGGAAGACTTTTGAAAAAAGGATTTCGTTAATAAAGGCAGGCAAAAATTAAATTTACCTTTCAAAACTGAAGAATACATAAAATGATTTTCAAATTGCAGGAAAGATGATATAATCCCATCTTTGACAGTTTGTGAGAATACAACACCTCGCAATTCCTTTATTTATAAAGGGTGCGAGGTGTTTTCCTTTCGTTT
>CAJOPP010000048.1 GCA_905236365.1 uncultured Lachnospiraceae bacterium | reverse complement strand
CAGGCAGAAGTTTGCGAGCTTTTGTGGGAGGAGATTTCTTCCGGGGACAGTATTTCGGAAGATTCTGATTGTTTGGAGCAACGTCGTGATGAACTGCAGCAGGATCCATTAAAAACAGATCATTTACAGAAAGAACAGAACCTTAAAAAAATAAAGGGCGTGAAAACCTTTACCGGTACGATATATGAATGTCAGGCAGTGATCTTATGTACCGGCACTTATCTCAGAGCCAGATGTCTGTGCGGAGAATCCATCACTTACACCGGACCGAATGGTCTGCAGGCTGCAAATCATCTGACGGATTCTCTGAAAAGCATGGGAATTGAGATGAGACGTTTTAAGACGGGTACTCCTGCCAGAATGGATAAGAGAAGTATTGATTTTTCCAAAATGGAAGAACAATTCGGTGATGAGAGGATCGTTCCTTTTTCTTTTTCAACAGATCCTGACAGTGTCCAAAAGGAACAGGCATCCTGCTGGCTTACTTATACCAATGAAAAAACTCATGAAATCATCCGGGCTAATTTGGACAGATCTCCTATCTATGCCGGCATCATAGAAGGTACCGGTCCCGGATATTGTCCGTCCATCGAAGACAAAGTGGTGAAGTTTGCTGATAAAGAACGCCATCAGTTATTTATCGAGCCGGAGGGCCTGCACACCAATGAAATGTATGTGGGAGGTATGTCTTCTTCTTTGCCGGAAGATGTACAGCTTGCAATGTATCGGACGGTTCCCGGATTGGAAAACTGCAAAATTGTCAGAAATGCCTATGCGATAGAGTATGATTGTATCAATGCAAAACAGCTTTATCCCAATTTGGAATTTAAAAATGTAAAAGGACTTTTCAGTGGCGGCCAGTTTAATGGAAGCAGCGGTTATGAGGAAGCTGCCAGTCAGGGATTTGTGGCTGGCGTCAATGCCGCTATGGAGATTCTAGGAAAAGAACCTCTGATCCTCGATCGTTCGGAAAGCTACATTGGTGTTTTGATCGATGATCTGGTGACCAAAGATAACAGGGAGCCCTATCGTATGATGACCTCCAGAGCAGAATATCGTCTTTTGCTTAGACAGGACAATGCGGATCTGCGTCTTCGTGAAAAAGGTTACCGGATAGGTCTGATCACGCAGGAAGAATACGATCATATTTTGGAAAAAAGAAATATGATCGAAAAGGAAATCACCAGACTAAAGCAGACAAAAGTAGGTGCCAATAAAGAGATTCAGGCATTTTTGGAGAAACATGAGAGTGCAACGCTTAAAACAGCTGCCAGTCTGGCAGAATTGATCTGCCGGCCGGAGTTGAATTATGATGTTTTAGCTGAGATCGATCCGGATCGCAATCAGAACGTGCCGCTTCCAAATGATGTATTGGAACAGGTAGAGATTGAAATCAAATATGAAGGTTATATTGCCAGACAGCGCAGACAAGTGGAACAATTCAAAAAGATGGAAAAGAAAATGATTCCATCTGATCTGAATTATGATGATGTTCCTTCCCTTCGTCTGGAGGCAAGACAGAAATTAAAGGAATTTTTGCCAATTTCCATTGGACAGGCGTCCCGTATATCAGGAGTATCTCCTGCAGACATCTCCGTTCTGCTGGTTTATTTGGAACATTTGAAAAATTGAATTGATGTCCGTTTCAGCGGACAAGGAGTGTAAATATGAATTATGATACAACACTTTTCAGAGAGGATCTGGATGCGCTTCATATTTCATTGACAGAAAAACAGATCGAGCAGTTTCTTCGTTATTACGAGTTGCTCATACAATGGAACGAAGTGATGAATCTCACCGCTATCACGGATTATGAAGAGGTCATGAAGAAACATTTCATCGACAGTCTTTCCCTGATCAAAGCATATGATTTGAATCGTGAGGTTTCTTTAATTGACGTGGGAACCGGAGCGGGTTTTCCCGGGCTTGCTTTAAAGATTGCTTTTCCAAATCTGCAGGTTACTTTATTGGATTCTCTCAACAAACGTATCGGGTTTCTGCAAAATGTGATCGATGATCTGGAACTGGAGGGCATTGTTGCCATTCATGGTCGTGCAGAAGATTACGCAAAGAAGGGAATGTTAAGAGAACAGTTTGATCTATGTGTGTCCAGAGCTGTGGCAAACCTGACTACACTTTCGGAATACTGCCTCCCCTTTGTCAAAATTGGAGGTCAGTTTATTTCTTATAAATCTGAGAAAATTGCGGAAGAACAGATTCAGGCAAAAGCTGCCATCAACGTGTTGGGTGGAAACGTGGCAGAAGAAATCTCTTTGACTTTACCACATTCAGATATTTATCGTAATCTGTTTGTAATCAATAAAGTAAAAGAAACACCTAAGAAATATCCTCGCAAAGCAGGTTTGCCCTCAAAAGAACCTATTACATAAAATTTTCTTTTCAGATTTCTTATTTTGTTATATGATATATTTAGAATTATTCAAAAATTGCTGCTCTGCAGCTCAACAATCGTTGCAAATATTAATATAAGAATGTTAGTATTTTAAAATAGAACATATGTTCTATATGGAGTTACTATGAATTCGGCAAGTTATGATATCTTATTAGATCTTTTGACAGATTTTAAAGTTGATTATAATGAATATAAAGCGTTATTCAATCAAAATAATTTTAGAATCAATGAAATTGATAGTTATATTCAATCTTATTTGAATGAAGAAGACTCTAGTTATAAGATGTTTTCTCCCCGGGACGTTGAAAGCGTACGTAAGGATGAATTTGAAAAACTTCGTGCTGAAAAAGATGATCTACTGGAGAAAAACCTAAATTATGCTGAAAAATTGGACATTATCCAATCTAAAATAAATCAATTGGAAAGTGTCATTCACATTGAACAAGACTCTGAAAAAAACGATAATTATTTTGACTCAGATTTTCATCTCAATAATTATGGGATTATCAAGATTCAGGAAATAGAAAGAAGAAGAATTGCGAGAGATTTACATGATTCTTCTCTTCAGAATCTTGCATATCTGATTCAAAAGCTTGAGCTTTGCGGTATGTACATCGATCAGGATCCATTGAGAGCTAAATTGGAACTTTCAGTTATTAGTAAGAATCTGAGAGAAGTGATTAATGATATTCGTAACACCATATTCAATCTTCGTCCGATGGCATTTGATGATCTTGGATTGAAATCAGCATTTGAGAGATTATTGGATAAAATTAATGTTGATAACAACTATTTGATTGATGAAAAGATTGAAGATGTTTCATGTGAAAATGATTTAGCACTTTCCACGATTTACAGAATTGTACAAGAGTGTCTTACGAATATAGTAAAACATGCGGAAGCTGATAGAATTTTATTTCATACCAAGTGT
>CAJOPP010000047.1 GCA_905236365.1 uncultured Lachnospiraceae bacterium | reverse complement strand
TTATAATTTGAAAAGGAAAATCCTGTACCTGTCTGCTCAAATTCATTGTATGGAATAACCGTATCTTTCAAACCGCCAGTCTCTCGTACGATTGGAAGAGAACCGTAACGAAGTGCCATCAACTGAGTCAAGCCACATGGTTCAAACCTCGATGGAACTAAGATTGCATCGCAACCCCCATACATCTTATGGGATAGTGCATCCGAGAAATAAATGTTCGCACTTACTTTTGCCGGATGAAATCCCTGATAATACCGAAACATATTCTCATATCTCGGATCTCCTGTTCCTAATACAATAAACTGTACTCCATCCTGACAAATTTCATTCATAACTGCATCTACCAAATCTAAACCCTTCTGATCCGTTAATCTGGAAATAATACCGAGAACAAATTGGTTCTTATCAACAGGAAGACCTAATTCTTTTTGTAGTGCAGTTTTATTCATTGCCTTGTTTTTCTTAATATTCTTAGTATTATATGGCTTTACAAGATGTTTATCCCTTTCCGGATTGTAGATGTCATAATCAATTCCGTTAACAATTCCTACTAGTGATTGATTTCTTGCCTGCAACAAACCATCTAACCCTTCCCCATAATAAGGGGTCTGAATTTCATATGCATATGTATTACTCACCGTTGTGATCACGTCCGCATAGACAAGTCCGCCTTTCAACATAGAAGCATCTTTATACATCTCCAGCTTATCGGAAGTAAATAAATAATCCGGAAGTCCCGAACAATATTTGACATGATCCACGTCCCACCTGCCTTGAAATTGAAGATTATGAATCGTCATAATCGACTTAATACCTCCAAAAAACGGATTTCCTGCAAATAAAGTTTTCAGATAAACCGGTATTAACCCTGCCTGCCAATCATGGCAATGTATAATATCCGGACGGAATCCTACAACTGGCAAAATGGAAAGTGCTGCTTTTGAGAAATAACAGAACTTTTCAATATCCCATTTGGTATCACTATAAGGAGTCGATCCATTAAAATAAAATTCATTATCAATAAAATAAACAGGAACCCCTTCATATTCCATGTACATAATGCCAACATACTGCGAATGATTACCAATATCCATCTGGAAATTGGTAATAAAACGCATCTTTTCTTTATACTTGGAAGGAATACACAAATAATTGGGAATAATAATTCGAACATCATACTCTCTTTTATCAAATATCTTCGGAAGCGTTCCCACTACGTCCGCAAGACCTCCTGTCTTAATAAAAGGAACACATTCAGAAGCAATGTAAGCAATTTTTTTCATTCGTTTCTTCTCTCCTTAATGTCATTACTATTGTCTATTGTATCACAACTTCATAAAAAACAAAAGGAAAACATGTGCATTTTCTACAACATTACTTCTTCATCAATTTTTGTCATTTTTATCGCTTATCCTGCATCCGACCAACAGTCCTTACGCCGTAAACTCTTCCAACCCGTATCCTTTCATCCGATATTCCAACCGAAATTTGTCCGCAATCAATGCAATAAATTCAGAGTTTGTAGGCTTCCCCTTTCCGGAATTTACACTATATCCAAACAATGCTTCCATCGCATCTAATTTACCACGATTCCATGCAACTTCAATCGCATGACGTATAGCACGCTCCACACTACTGGTAGTAGTATGATATTTTTTTGCAATAGTAGGATACAGATATTTTGTAATATAGTTCAAAATATCCGGATCTTTAACAGACATCATAATTCCCTCACGAATATACTGATATCCCTTAATATGTGCCGGTATACCGATTTCTCTGATCATTTTGGTTACATCGCTCTCTAATGTAGAATCAAACAAAAACTGCTTCTGTTCTTTTGTCATTCCCTCTCTTTGCCTCTTCTGCTGTTTTAATTGATAATGACTCTCCAGGATACGCTCTAATATTCTGGCTATGTATTTGGGATCCTGGTTAAAAAGAAAATAATAATCTGCCCCAGCATCATAAGTCAGATCAATCACTAACTGTGACAGCACAGAACTTAGGAATACAAATTTAACATCGTTTAACTCTTCATCCATCTTGCATTGTTGTAATAAAGAAATGCCATCTCCTCCTTCTAAGCAGATATCGGAAATAATCATATCCGGCTTCATTTCACGTACAATTGCCAGTATTGTTTCATAATCCTCTGTTATTTCCTGTACATCATACTCAAATTGTTTCATATATCCAAACAACATTTCTGATATGTTTCTCTTTTGTCCAGATACAGCTAAAATCTTCATACTTTCACGCATAATAAAATATTCCTCCAACCTTCAAATCAGCATGTCTCATTCATTTTATCCAAACGTATCCTATCAGCCATCAATGCAATGAACTCAGAATTTGTCGGCTTACCTTTATCCGCCTGAATAGTATATCCAAACAGTTCGTGTATCATATCAATATTTCCTCTTTCCCATGCAACCTCTATTGCATGACGAATGGCACGTTCCACTCTCGTATCTGTCGTGCCATGTTCCTTTGCAATATCAGGATACAATTGCTTGGTCACTGCATTTAATACATCCATATTTTTCACAGCCATCAAAATAGCGGTACGAAGATACAGATATCCTTTAATATGTGCAGGCACTCCAATCTCATGTATCATCTGTGTGACTAGTAAATTCAGATCCTTTTCATAATTTCCCTGTTTCACAACAATATCTTCCACTTGAGGCGAATGATTCGAGTTAGAAGTATTTTGGGACGTTTCCAAAATACATTTTTCTAACATCTCCTCACTATTATCCCAAGGCAGGAATCTGACATTTTTACGATTCTGGAGTACATTTAACACTTTTGTCTGATGAGCAGATGCAACCAGAATAAACCGAATAGCATCTAACTGCATTTCATTCCGTGTTTTTTCGATTACTCCTATTCCGTCTAACTTTGGCAAAACCGGATTTAATACAACAAGATCGGGACTTTCTTCTTTAATGTGTAACAACAATTGGTCTCCTTTATCATACGTACCTATCAGATGACAATGTTTTTGCTTCCTTACTGTGTCTTCCATCCTCTTTCGCATACTTTCATCATGATTTCCAATCATTACGCGAATCATAATTCCCTCCTAATAATCTATGATTTTTCGTCACAAACTATGAATACTTTTGACAAAATCATAGCGGCATCGACCATTTCAGACTATAACAAAGCAAAACTAAAAAAATAAGTTGTTACATAACAATGTAAATGCCAATCAAAAAAATAAACTTTGTGATACATCACACTTTTATCCATAGGTAATGAACTCAAAAAAACGTTTTTACCATTGTATCTATGCATTTTCCCTTTTTTTACGATTTACCCAAAAACCGTTAATATTATTCGTCCCCCTGTTTTCGCATTGTTTCGACAAAAATCCCATATCCCTTTTTGGGATTGTCTACAAATACATGAGTAACAGCACCAACCAGTTTGCCATCCTGAATAATTGGCGAACCGCTCATCCCCTGAACAATCCCTCCGGTCAATGTAATAAGATCTTCGTCCGTAACCAAAATCTCCATCTCCTGATCGCCATTTTCATTTTTATGAATATTTAAAATTTCAATCTTATACCTTTCCTTTTTACCACTTACATAAGACTGAATATACGCTTCCCCCGGCTCTACCTCATTGAAATCTGCTACAGCCATAGCTTCAGTTTCCTCTAACTTCATCTGAAAATCTTCTGTCACTGTTCCAAAAATTCCGTATAATCGATTCCTGTCAATCCTTCCGACAACTTTTTCTGTCTGATAGGCAATCATTCCCTCAATCTCTCCCGGCGTGCCAGACACCCCTTTTTCAACTCCAAATATATCTGCTTCATAAATTTCTCCTCCCGAAACTTCCATCAAGGCACCGGTATCAGTATCATTAATACTATGTCCTAATGCTCCAAACCTGTCTCCATCCAAATACGTAATTGTTCCTAATCCCTGCAGATCATCCCGAACCCATATTCCTACTTTATATAGATTGACTCCGGTCTCAATCGGTTCTACTTTCACATCGACTTCATTCCCTTTTCGATTTACAGAAAACACAAGTGTCTCTCCTCCACAACTTGTTATTGCTTCTATCAACTGCTTTTTCGTTCTCATTTTTTCTCCGTTTAACCGGATAATATAGTCTCCAGGCAACAATTTGTATTTTGCGGGTGTCTTTTGTTCTCCTTCCATATCTGTCACTTCTCCTGTATCAATTACTAATATCCCTTTCGTATTGATATAGATTCCCACGGTTTTTCCAACCGGAATTACTTTCTTCGAAGTACTTTTCGTTGCAATTTCAGCTTTTGTTTCAAGTGCAGGAGATACCTCTGCAATCCTCTGTGACTGTCGTTCTTTTTTGTAACCTAATCCCGCAACCACCAGAATAAACATAATATTGACCGCCAACAGCCCTTTTAAAAATCTCTTATATCCCTTCATACTTTTCTCCTTTCGTCAAAAAAAGCCCATAATAAATGCTTATACATTTATTATGGGCTCTCTTTTCTCTTATCACTCAGTTAACCTTTGCCTTGCCTGCCAATTCCTTCATCTCCCTGGCACTTTCCAATACCGTATCGGTGATTTCTACTCCACCGATCAGTCTGGCTAGTTCTTTTATTTCCTGTTCAGGATTGAGCGGATAAATATGTGTAATTGTTTTACCATCTGTCACTTGTTTTTCAATTAAATAATGATGATTTGCCATCGCTGCGATTTGCGGCAAATGGGTGATACAGATCACCTGATGATGGCTACCGATTCCATGAATCTTTTCCGCTACCATTTGTGCTGTTCGACCACTGATTCCAACATCGATCTCATCAAAGATCAAAGTCTCAATCCGATCCACATCTGCAAGACAGGATTTCATAGCAAGCATAATCCGGGAAAGTTCACCGCCGGATGCCACCTGCCATAATGGTTTCATCTCCTCACCTACATTCGTTGAAATAATAAAGTATGCATCATCATAACCATTTGCAGTAAAGTGATCCATTTTCTCGAATACCATATCAAACCGAACATCCAGAAAATTCAGATCAACTAAAGCTTCTTTAATCTGCTCTGTAAGAATCTTTGCAATCCGTTTTCTTTCTACACTAAGATCTTCACAGGCATTCTGAAGTGTCTCTTCTAACTGTGCCATTTGTTTTTGAAGTCCTTCAATATAGAGATCATGATTGACCAGATTGTCATAGCGGGTATCCAAGTCCGCTCCATACGCAAGTACATCCGAAATGGTTCTTCCATACTTTGCTTTTAAATGGTTGATTGTATTGAGACGTTCTTCCATCCTGCGAAAATCTTCTTCTGAAAAAGTATTCTCTTCTAAATATTCCCGTGCCGTTCTTCCAAAATCAGACAACAGATCCGATATCGTTGCCAAGGTATCCGCCATGGACTCTAATTCCTTGTCAAATTCTGATATGACAGATATTTCCCGAACTGCCCGATCAACTGCATCGTAAGCACTATTATCTATCTGATTATATGCTGCAGACAGGCTCTCTGCAATATTTTTGCTGTTCGATGCCACTTTATACTGCTGCTCTAATTCTTCATCTTCACCTTTCTTAAGAGTCGCGTCCGCTATCTCTTTTCGCTCAAATTCAATTAAATCTAATTGTCTTTTCTTCTCTTCTTCATTGATAGTATTTGCCGTCAGTTCTTCTTTTACTTTGGAATATTCCTGAAAAATAGATTTGATTTGTTCTTTTTTCGAATCTAATGTCTCATGTCCATAACGATCTAATAATTTCAAATGATTAGCCGGCACCAACAGGGACTGATGTTCGTGCTGAGCATGCAAATCCAATAAAAGGGCTGCAGCTTCCCGAACTTTGGAAAGTGTCACCGTTTCTCCATTCATTTTGCTGACACTCCGATTACCAATTATTTTTCTGGAGAGAATCAACTCTCCGTTATCTAAATCCGGTATTTCCAATTCTTTTAATTTTTGAATCGTTTCGGAATCTTCAATTGAAAACAAAAGTTCCACCAATCCATATTCTGCGTCTTTTCGAACAAAATCTTTTGGCGTCTTCCCTCCTAATGCCAACATAATGGAATCGATCACAATGGATTTTCCCGCACCGGTCTCTCCAGTTAAAATATTGAGATTATCATTAAAATTGATATCAATCTCATCAATTAATGCCATATTTTTAATATGTAAATTTAATAGCATATTATACCTCCAACTTATTCGTCAGATGTTACTTTTCTGATTTCTGCAATAATATCCTGACATAATTCTTTGCTTCTTGCGACACAAAAAATTGTATCATCCCCAGCTATACAACCCATTAAACCTTTTATATTCATATTATCAAGTGCTGCAGCCACTGCCATTGCCATTCCGGATACCGTATGGATTACAATCATATTTTCTGCATAATCCATGTTCAAAATACCTGCACTTAATACCTGATGATATTTTTTCATAACATCTGTATCTGTATTCTGAATCAATGTATATTTTTGTCTGCCTGCACCATACGAAACTTTTGTGAGCTTCATCTCCCGTATATCTCTGGAAATTGTTGCCTGCGTTGTAGAAAAACCGGCATTTTCTAATTCTGCCAACAATTCATCCTGGGTCTCAATTTCTTTTTTTTCAATAATTTCCCTGATCTTATTTTGTCTTTTTTCTTTCATATAACCACCTTACCTTTGCCAAACAAAGGAATATCTTGTCCATCATAAATGATTCGCAATCTTCTCTCTTAAGACCTCATAAAAACTGACATCCAGCAACTTCACCATTCTGGTAATGGATTCTGCTCTGCGTATCACGATCTTATCACCTGCGGAAAGCTGAGTCCCCGGTTGTCCGTCAAAGTTCACAATTGCCTCTTCCTTCTGTGCTTTTCGCATTTTCAAAACTTCGATCATAATCTCATCCTCACTGGAAAGCACTATGCTTTTGGAGGTGAGTGAATGCGGAGAGATTGGTGTGACGATCATCAAGCTTGTTTTCGGCGATACGATAGGACCTCCTGCAGACAAGTTATAACCGGTAGAACCGGTTGGCGTGCTTACAATGACACCATCCGCCTCATAGATATCCATCACCTTGCCATTCACATATATCTTAAGCCCTATGACTCTGGAAAAACCGGCTCTTGTAATCACTATATCATTCAGTGCAACATCATCTAACAAAATTCCGGCATGCCCATCCTTATATATAGCACCCCGAATATTCATTCGTTCTTCTATCGCATAATCATCTTCAATCAATCGATCAATCACAGAAAAGATCTGATCCGGTTCAACCTCTGCCAAAAAACCAAGTGTCCCCAGATTCACACCTGCAATCGGAATATTCAGTGCCCTTAAGTCTCTGCTTACCTTCAATATTGTACCATCTCCGCCTAACGCAATAATGCCATCAAACTGTTCTGCCTCTTCCATCCGGTAAGCCACTTCACCATCCATATCCCCAACAATCCGCTTGGAACTACCTCCCCTTGCAGATATGTATTCTTCAATTTCCGAAGTTAATTTCAAATTCTCATCTTTTATATAATTTGTAGCAATCAGAAACTGTTTCATATCTATACCTTCTATCTACTTATCTAATGTCCCATGAGATGCATTTACAACCGCATCCACATCAATAACCCCAGGCTCTCTATTCGGATTCTTACTAAGATGTAACAAATATTCAATATTCCCTTCCGGTCCTTTGATTGGTGAAAAATCCAGATTACAGAGTACAAATCCAATGGAAGCCGCGTAGTCCATTACCATATGGATCACTTCCTTATGTACATTCTGATCTCTGACAACACCCTTTTTCCCAACCTTCTCTCTGCCTGCTTCAAACTGCGGTTTAATCAGACATACAATTTCACCGTCTGCTGTCAAAAGCTCTTTTGCCGGTTCTAATACCTTTGTAAGGGAAATAAACGATACATCAATGGAAGCAAACTCCGGCGGCTCTGCAATCTGATCCGGTGTTAAATACCGGATATTGGTCTTTTCCATACAGACCACTCTCTCGTCATTTCGAAGTTTCCAATCCAGCTGACCATGACCAACATCCACCGCATATACTTTCACCGCACCATTTTGCAGCATACAGTCTGTAAATCCACCTGTGGATGATCCAATATCCATGCAGACTTTGCCCCCTAATGTCACATCAAAGTGCTCCATAGCTTTCTCTAGCTTTAGTCCACCACGACTAACATATTTCAAGGTAGAACCTTTGACCTCAATCTGTACTTTTTCATCAAAGGTGGCACCTGCCTTATCTTCTCGTTGTCCATCCACAAAAACAATCCCTGACATTATAATTGCTTTCGCCTTTTCTCTTGATGAAGCAAGTCCTCTGCTCACCAGCATAACATCCAATCGTTCCTTCATATCTGTCTTATCCTCTACTTGTCACTAATTTCATCTTTGTCTTCCGTTCACAAAAGCGCTTCCGCCATACACGATAAAAAATGGAAGGAATCTAGATTTCCTCATTCAGACTATCAAGAACAACTTTCATAACATGCTCTGCATCAATCTGTAACAAAGATCTCAACTCTTCTATTGTTCCATGCTCTACAAACATATCCTCAATCGCAATATTCTTAACCTTCACATTCTGAATCTGATTGCGCATATAGAAGGCGGAAACCGCTTGTCCATATCCCCCTTCAAAAACGTGTTCTTCCAATGTAATAATCGTATCATGCGTTTTTGCAAGTTCTCTCAAAAGAGCTTCATCCAACGGCTTAATAAATCTGGCATTGACCAGTGTAATGGAGATTCCTTTTTCCTGTAAATTCTCATATACGGTATAAGCTTCTTCCACCATATTACCAACTGCAACAAGTGCAACATCCGTACCGGAAAATAACACTTCACTTTTTCCATATTCAATCGGTTCTAATTGTTCTTTCAAACCATAGAAGGCATCCCCTCTGCTATATTTGATTGCAATCGGACCATCAAATTCCATGGCATATTCCATTGTCTTAGTAAGCTCATAGCGATTCTTCGGAGCCACAATCGTCATTCCCGGAATATGATTTAAATACGCTACATCAAAAATGCCCTGATGGGTTGCACCATCCTGCCCAACCAGTCCGGACCGGTCGATTGCAAATATTACGTGTAATTTCTGCAAACAGACGTCATGAAGAATCTGATCATAAGCTCTTTGCAGAAAAGAAGAATAGATTGCTACAACAGGTATCATGCCTTCCCTCGCAAGTCCTGCAGCAAAGGTAACCGCATGCTGCTCTGCGATTCCCACATCAAAAAAACGCCTTGGATACGCATTCGCAAATTTCTCCAGTCCAGTTCCGGAAGCCATGGCGGCTGTGATTGCCACCAGATTAGGATACTGTTCTCCGAGTGCCAGTAGTTTTCTGCCAAACACACCGGTGTTGGTCATTTTTGTCTGTTTTTTTAGAACTTTTCCCGTTTCAAGATCAAAAGGGGCTATTCCATGAAAATATTTTGGATGTCTCTCTGCATAGCGATATCCTTTTCCTTTTATGGTCTTTACATGAACAACGACCGGACGGTTCAACTTGATTGCAGATTCAAAAGTATCTACCATCTTTGAAATATTATGTCCATCAATCGGACCGATATAGGTAATTCCCAAATCCTCAAAGAACATACCCGGAACTAAAAATTCCTTGATACTGTCCTTTCCACGTTTTACTACTTTAGCAAGACCTTCTCCAATTCCCGGTATGTTCAAAAGTCCTTTTTCTACCCCGGACTTCACATCATTATATGTCTGCCCTACCCTGATTTTATTCAGATAATTCGACATGCCTCCGACATTTTCATCAATGGACATCTCGTTATCATTAAGCACTACCAAACAACTGCTCTTCAATCTTGCGAGATTATTCAATGCTTCATAGGTAAGTCCACCCGTAAAAGAACCGTCCCCGATCACTGCAACGATTGTATTTTTTATTCCCTTTAATTCATTTGCTTTTGCCATACCAATTGCAGCAGAAATAGACGTGGAACTATGTCCCGTTTCAAATACATCGGTTTCACTTTCTTTTCTTTTGGGAAATCCACTCATTCCTCCAAACTGTCTTAACGTATCAAATCCAGCCTGCCTTCCGGTCAGGATCTTATGGGTATAACTCTGATGTCCCACATCCCAAATAATCTTATCATTCGGTAAATCCAATACAAGATGGAGTGCCATTGTGAGTTCTACGCATCCCAAATTGGATGCCAGATGTCCACCAGTCTTTGATACATGCTCTAATAAAAATTCCCGTATTTCAGAAGCTAACGGT
>CAJOPP010000046.1 GCA_905236365.1 uncultured Lachnospiraceae bacterium | reverse complement strand
GTTGTTCGTTGTGAGAATAAACATGATATTTTTGCATCCATAGCAATAGTTGGATTATAACGAATTTCTGAAAGATAAAAAAGGAGTGATTATATGTTAGATGTTTTAGTGATTGGAAGCGGACCGGCGGGATTGTCGGCAGCAGTTTATGCAAAAAGAGCAAACTTGAATGTATTGGTAACGGAAAAGGTTTATTTTGGAACGGGACAGGTAGCGGAGAGTAATCAGGTAGATAATTATCTTGGACTTCCGGGAACCAATGGCTATGATTTGGGAGAGAAGTTCAGAGAACATGCGGTAAGTCTTGGTGTTGAATTTAAGGACGGAGAAGCAACAGAGTTTGCAAAGGAAGGAGATGTCTGGAAAGTAACCTTCAAGAATGGAGAAATTCTGGAAACAAAGACGGTAATATATGCAGCGGGAGCTGTACATCGTCACCTGGGTGTGGTCGGTGAAGAAGAATTTGGCGGTAGAGGAGTGTCCTATTGTGCAACTTGTGATGGCGCATTTTTTAAAGGAAAAACAACTGCAGTGATTGGAGGAGGAGATACAGCCTTAGACGATGCATTATATCTTTCAGATATCAGTGAAAAGGTATATCTTGTACACCGCAGAAGTGAATTTCGTGGTTCTGCCAATACGGTTGAAAAACTGCAGGCTAAAGAAAATGTTGAGTTTGTGTTAGAGGCTAAGCCGGCAAAAATTACTGGGGAAGAGAAGGTTGCCCATTTGCAGTTAGAAGATGGTCGGACTTTGGCTGTGGATGGAATTTTTATTGCAGTGGGTATGAATCCGATGACAGATGCGGTAAAAGGTGTCTTGGACTTGGATCAGAATGGTTATATTGTGGCAGACGAGACAGGAAAGACTACGGCAGAAGGATTTTTTGCAGCAGGAGATGTCCGTACTAAGATGCTTCGTCAGGTTGTGACGGCTGTTTCGGATGGGGCAAATGCAGCTACTTCGGCAGAGCAGTATCTTAAGCAGTGATCGTATACAGGACTATTCCGGTTCTTTTTTGATAACAAACCATGAACAGCCTTTGCTTCCGGCCTACTGAACAGTAATATTGCTTTTAGTGTTTTGTATAAAAAATAGTTTTGATTGACATATTTTCTGTTAAATTGTATTATTATTTTAAAAGTACACCTGTTAAAATGCTTAAATAATCGATGCAAATTAGATTAAAAATTGTCTGTTTTGCACATGGCGGAAGGGGATGGAAAATATGCATACAAAAAAGTACGACATAATAAGTAAGGGGAAATATTTGTTGCTGACATTGGGGATTATGGGTCTGATGGTTGGTACGACGGCATGTGGAACTGTAAATGGAAAATCTGATGCAGAACCTGAGAAAAAGAGTGTTTCTCAGGAGAAAATGATACAGGAAGTGATTGCAAATGCTGGAAATCCAAAGGAACTTGTGGCAGAGAAAGGTGCAACAATTGAGATTACATATTGGACAGGTTCATCATCGGATGAAGATGCATGGACAGCTGTTTTAGATGATCTGGAAGCGGATCATCCGGAGATTAAGATTATTCGTCAAAGATATCCATCCAATGAATATTGGGATGTGATGGATGCAAGAATGAGTGCTGGGGATTGGCCGGATGTTATGCGATATCAGTATCAGAATCTTGGAGAATTTAAGTCAAATGGTGTAATGCTGGATATGACTCCGTATCTTTCCAGTGAGGAACTGGATGATATTACAGATGGTTTTCTTGCAGGCTGTATTTATGATGGAAAGATTGTTGCTTTGCCACATCATACAGATGTTATTGCAATGTTCTACAACAAAAGAATGTTTGAGGATGCCGGAATTCGAATTCCGAAAAGTATTGAGGACGCATACAGTTGGGATGAACTCATGGAGATAGCCAGAACTTTGAAAAGTCAGTATAATCTTTATTATGGCGGGGCAGGAATCTGGGAAAATAATTACGGTTATCGCTATCTTCCATTTGTTTATATGAATGGTGGAGCACTTTTAAGTGAGGATCAGACGAAGATAACGGTCGACACATCTGAGTTTCGGGAAGCACTTCAATTTTATGATGATATGAGAGCAGAGGATCTTTTTGCAAGCACCGGTTTTACTGCACCGCTTGCTGCAAATGATATGTTTACTTCAGAACAAATCGCATTTAATTTTGCCGGGAGCTGGCATTGCTCCAGTATGGAAGAAAATATGCCGGGAAACTGGGGAGTGACCTATATGCCGCAAAAGGACGGAAGAACAGGAACGGATATGGGTGGAAATAGTTTATTCTGCTATAAAGATACCAAGTATCCAATCGCAGCTTCGATTGTAGTTTCTTATATAACCAATAAACAGGAAATGCAGAAATTTTGTGAAATCGGCAATTTTATACCGGTAAGAGGAAGTCTCCTCGAGTCCGGAATTTCCTATAAGAACTTTCCAGAGGAGATGAAGCTGTTCAATGAAGTTGCCCTGACGTTGGATCCGAAGATGGCTGCGGATGAGACTTCGGTAGTGTTTAAGAAACTGAATAACATTTTTAGCAAGAATATGGATTTGATGGTAGTCAATCGCACAGCAACAGTTGATGATGTGATTGATTCCTGCCGGAAGGAAATGACGGATGTATTGAATGAGCAATAAGCATAATAGCTACATGGAGATTATATGAAGAAGATTAAATTTGGAATGAATCGCCGTTTTTTAATAATTTCACTTGCTGTGATGGTGCTGGCAGCATTATTTGTTGTTATTATCTTTTTTCGGCTTTATGAGATCTCAAAACAGAATATTATAAATATGTGGAAAAATGATACGGTGCAGGCAACGAGTGATGTGAGCAATTATTTATCTGCACCAGAGAATGCTGTATCTTTTTCTGCGTTAAATCTTAATGAAATGATGAAAGAGGGAATTTCATCCGAGGAAGTACAGGAATATCTTCTTGATGAATCAGCAGTATATTCTACGATTATAGAGGGAAATTATACGGGGATTTATGCATATTATAAGGGAGAGTATCTGGATGGTTCTGGATGGCAGCCGGAGGATGATTATGACCCGAAGAGTCGTCCATGGTACCAGGAAGCACTGGCCGGACATGAAAGAACGATTTTTGTTCTTCCTTATATGAATCTTCAGACACGAACGATGATGTTGTCGGTAAGCCGGCTTTTGGCGGACAAAGAAAGTGTTGTTTCCATGGATATTTTTTTAGTAGAACTTCAGGATATGATGAAGAGTCTGGTAGTGGAAAATGGAGCAGATGCTGC
>CAJOPP010000045.1 GCA_905236365.1 uncultured Lachnospiraceae bacterium | reverse complement strand
TATTTCATATGCAAATCCCTGCGCATCCTCGCGGAGCGTATATCTCAGACGGAGATTGAACCCTGCCTGAGACAAGTTTCCTGCCCCCGCCTACGCTTTGCTTAGAGGCGGGGGGCATCTCTGTCTGAGATATATATTTCTCCCAATCTGCACCTGTAACCTGACAGGTCTTAAACATTTATGATTTTACTACATTTTAACCGCTGTTACAATTATTTAAGCAATAGACACCCCCAATAAAATGTGCTATAATTGTAGGGAGTGTTATGATTTTATAGAATCTTTTTTTGATATACTCTTGGTTAATATGGATGGAATAATCATATCGCACTTTTTCTGCTCATATTATATTAAGTACCTTTTTGATTTTTTGTTGACTAACAAAACAAAAACAGCATTATAATACAGATTACAAAGAATCTTAACACGGAATTTGTCTACATTAGGAGGCCTAATATATATGAAGTTAGTTATTAAAAGAATATCTGTTTTTTTCATGGTATGTACCATGATTTTTTCCCTGACAGGTTGCTCTCTGTTTGACAGCAAGGCAAAGGTTTACTCCCGATATATCACGAGTCTGTTAGATATTAATTACAAAAATGATTCCAAGGATTATACCACTTTGACCGGCATCTCTCAGAGTGATGCAGAAGCTGTTTACATTGCAAATATGGAATATCAAGCCCGCAACCTTATGAACTACTACGGTGTCAAAGAAGTCGATGATGGAACAATCCTTTCCGAATTTTACTATTTGGCACAATCCATTTTCTCCAATGCAAAGTACGAAGTTACAGATGTCAAACAGGATAAAGATACCGACACCTACACATTAGAATTAACCGTTTATCCACTTGATACATTGGAATCCGTATACGATCAGGTTGTAAAATACATCGCAGATTTCAATGTCAGAGTAGACGAAGGCGATTATAACAATACCACTGAAGTCGATTACGAAACCGAGTTTGCAGAAGGTATTATTAATATTTTAAAGAACACAACCGGAGAACCAGGCTACATGGATCCCGTTGTTTTAGAAATTCCAATTCAGCCATCGGATGATTATTATTTTATTGATGATGAGGATTTCCTTAAGATTGACCGGAATATTCTTTATATTAGAGAAACGCCCGTTGCTACCGACACTTATGAATCCGAGGATGCCGCGGAAACTTCCGCAGACGATAATGAATCTTCTTCGTCAGATTCGGAAGTGCCTGATTCCAACTCAGTTGATGTAACTGAATAACAATGCCGCGAATATGTAACAGTTCAGCATTTGACAACTGAAGGGTGAATATAAATATCCATTCGATTTATTATAAAGATTGACCTCAGAATGTTTTTCTGAGGTTTTTTATTGTCAAGATTCACATGCGATGCTTGCACGCCGGATTTGAGTCGGCTTTTCTGACAAAAAATAGCTATGGGACAAATGCCTTTCACAAGATAATCCTGGATAGATTGTGATTTTTTAGAAAAGAAAACCGAAATAATTTAAGGACTGTCACATGCTTAGATTTTAAAATCTGATTCTGAGACAGCCCCTATTATCATCTTATATTCAAGACTCGCTCGCGAGTCTTGGCACGGGATTTGTGTCAGCTATGCTGACATATTTCATATGCAAATCCCTGCGCATCCTCGCGGAGCGTATATCTCAGACAGAGATGCCCCCCGCCTACGCTTTGCTTAGAGGCGGGGGGCATCTCTGTCTGAGATATATAATTCTTTACTAATATTACTACTCAATATACCTACTGTATTACTGTTGGCTTATGAGATACACCTCTAATTCACAGTTTGTATTCCCGATATTCTTAACGAAGAAATACCGAATTGGTTCCTCCAAAGTAAAAGGAACTACCACCTGTCCAGTATCTGTTTCTTCCAGATACTCTACACCGCCATTTTCACCGATACATCCATACTGATAGGTTCCATTATCACAATCAACACTTGTAATGATGCTTTTACCACACCGTTCCGGCACATTGTAAATTATAACTTCCCCCGATTCCAGTTCCACATCCTCACTTTCCATCTGGTCTATAATATTCTCTTCGGCGTAACTTATTTTTGCATTTGCAAAGATGTCATTCCCCGAAATGATATCAAACTCACTTGCTTCTTCCTGTGCATAGAAGAGAGTTTTTTCCTTCCAGAATTGCAGACCGTTCGTGGATATTCCAACCGATACTACCATAGTAAGCATCAGCACAACAACCGCTGCAATCACACCACTGATATGTGGCACTGCATCTTTTCGCTTCATCATCAGATCGATCCGGAAGTTAAGCATGTTTTTATTTTCAAACAAACAATACATGATATTTGTATGAGAAGCGTCCAAACTTCGCTCTTTCAGATCCAGTATGCACTTGCAATAATCCTCTACTGAAAATTCATCCTTTCCAACCTGACAGCTTTGCCAGTCACATCCTGCCTCTGACCATTTTTCAATCTGATTTCGCAAATAATATGTAAAGGGATTAAACGAATGAAATGCATTGACAACAAAAGCCACATTCTTTGTATGTATATCTCCCTGCTTCAAATGAACCAGTTCATGAAGCAGTGCAATATTCAACTCCTCTTCCGACATCGGATAAAGAGGCAGCAAAATACGATATCCTTTATAATACATGATTGCCGGAGAATGCACGATGTCGTTATAATACAGCGTTACCTCTTGCCGAATCCCCAGTCTGCTTTTCCACTTATCCACGATGGTTAAAATATTTTCATCCGTGATTGGCTCATAACCTTCACACAGATATATCTTTGCCCGATATTCTTTATAGTGGTGTCCGAGTACGAGAAGGGAACAGAAAATCCATAGTGGTACTCC